>JAHKLF010000008.1 GCA_029856615.1 Candidatus Njordarchaeota archaeon | reverse complement strand
GTTACGTTTTGTTTACTCCATAAGCAACCAGAGGGAGAAGATGATATTCAAGACGCGGATGTGAATCCAGTTCATATCTTAGAATATGTTGCTATTAAGTTCGGGTTTGAGGATGGTTATATATTGGCTTCTACATTACGTCCTGAGACGATTTTTGGTGTCACAAACTTATGGGTAAATCCTAATGCAAAGTACGTGAAGCTATTATGGAAGGGAGAGGTGCTATACGTTTCGGAGGAAGCGGCAATAAAATTTTCTCATCAGTATAAGGGTATTGAAATTTTAGAAAGTATTTCTGGGGAATACTTCGTCGGCAAATATGCTAAATGTCCAATTGATGATAGAAAGCTTTTAATTTTGCCTGCAGAATTTGTTGACCCGGATGTCGCCACGGGATTTGTTTATTCTGAGCCTTCCGATGCTCCATATGATTATGTCGCACTGATACAGATTAAGGAGAATCCTGAGCTATTATCTAAGTATAGTATTAATATCAAAGAGGTACAATCTATAGAACCAATTAAGATCATCGATGTCCCTGGAATAAAGGGTCATCATGCGAGTGTTATTGTAGAGCGTATGGGTATTAAGGATCAATTAGATCCACGTTTAGAAGAAGCTACAAAGGAGGTTTATAAGGTTCAGTATTATCATGGAATGATGAATGAACGCGCAGGAAGGTTTGCGGGATTGCCAGTTAATGAGGCTAAAGATGAGGTAAAAGATTGGCTACTAGAGTCTAATATGGCTATTATCTTTTATGAAACATCACGTAAGGCTGTTTGCAGAGCAGGTGGGAAAATTATTGTTGCGCGAATTGATGACCAATGGTTTATTGATTTTTCACCAGAGTGGTGGAAAAATGAAACTAAGAAATGGCTAGACAAGATGTGTATTATTCCTGAGAAGTATAAGAAGTTATTCTATGATACTGTCGATTGGTTGAGAGAGAGACCTTGTGCGAGGAAGAGAGGTTTAGGTACGCGGTTACCATTTGATAAAGAATGGATAATAGAAAGCTTGTCTGATTCCACAATTTACATGGCTTTCTATACAATCGTACATTATATCAGGCAAAATAATCTTTCACCAGACCAGCTAAAGCCGGAGTTTTTTGACTATGTTTTTCTAGGGCGGGGAAATTTGAACGAGGTTGCCACCAAGACGGGGATTAAGAAGGCGCTTATCCAAAGAATGAGAGAGGAGTTTGAGTATTGGTATCCAGTCGATCAACGACACACTGGGATACCTCATATCACTAATCACCTTACATTCTTCATAATGCATCATATTGCTATTTTTGATGAGAAATACTGGCCAAAGATGATCAGTTTAAACGAACTAGTTATTCGTGAAGGTAGGAAGATGTCCAAGAGCAGAGGTAATGTAATCTTACTCCGTCATATTGCAGAGAAGTACAGCGCGGATCTATTTAGATTGTATGTGGCATCCGCGGCTGATCTTGATACGGTGCTAGATTGGCGTGAAAAAGACGTCAAAAGTCTTCAGTCGAAATTATTAAGGTTTGTGTCTTTAGCTTTGGAAGCGGCTCAGCACACCATCTCAGAGGATTTTGGCAAATTAACAATTGACCGATGGTTTTTATCGCGATTTTATAAGAGGCTCAAGAATGCACGGGAGTATATGGAAAGTATGCGATTTAGAGAGTTCACTGTGAATATGTTTTTCGAGATGCTCAGAGATATTAGCTATTATGAGAGGCGCGCTAACCATGAAAGGCTGCTAAGTGCTCTTAAAAGTATATTGGATAAGTGGATAATTGTCTTGTCTCCAATTATACCCCATATAGCAGAAGAAATATGGGAAAAATTAGGAAAGAAGGGCTTTGTATCCCTAGCAAGATGGCCCGAGGTTGAAGAGGAATTAATCGATGAAGAGGCGGAAAAGATTGAGGACGTAGTAATTAGCGTGGGTGAAGATTTAAGGGAGTTAATGAAGGTAATGGGGAAGAGACAGCCAAAGAAGTGCTATATTATAACAGCCGCGGATTGGAAATATGAAGCATTAAAATTCTTGAAGGAATCAATTGGATGCAAAGTAAGAGATATTGGTTTGGCGATTAGAACTCTTATGAATCGAGATGAATTTAAGCAGCATGGTAAAGAAGTTGCACAGTTCGTTAATTATGTTTACAAGAGGCTTGGAGGTATTCCTGAATATCTCGTTGAGAAGAAGAATGAGATTTCTATATTACGTGATGCTCAGAAATTCTTAGAGCGTGAGATCGGCTTGCAGATTGAGATACTAGAGGAAGAAGAAGCTATTAGTAGAAATATTAAAAGGGCGGCACAGGCACTTCCAATGAAGCCAGGTATTCACTTTGAATTTTAGATTAAATCTTTCCTTCCTTCTTCCATATCCCTTTATACTCTCCATAACTTCTCGCGCTAATGAAAATCAACTGTGCTATGCGTGATCCCTTCTCTAATAAAATACCATGTGGATTAAATACTTGAAGTAAGCCTATTCCCCTGCCCTCATATCCACTATCCCATAACGCCGTATAAATAGTAGCCCCCATTCTCAATAGGGAGGATCTGGGTAACACTAAACCAACAGCGTTGAGAGGAATTTTAATCCATTCACCATATCTTATCACGTATCCACCAGGTTTTAAAGACCATTTTTCTCCTTTTAGTACTTTGTATTCAGGAATTTTTCGGCTTTCTTTACGCAGTTGCCCCATTTCCGTAATTTCATAAACTTCCGAAACTGTTAAATCAACACCATTTGGTTGGATGTTCTCAGGATTCGCATTCATTAGCCATTTAAATACTTCATCTCCGCTCCACATCATTTTTAATTCACCATTATAAGAATGTTATTTTCCGCGGGTAATTATCAAAGAAAATTCATAAAGAGAAACATTAAACTGTTTTTAAAGAAATATTTAAAAAGGAAGGCTGCATAGCACGTAAAGTACATTGAGGATGATTATTCTTATACCTATATCCGTAATTTTTAAGGTGAGTTGTGGCTAAACCAAAAATTAAGCCAAAAATTATCAAAGCATTAAGAGAGGGACCCAAATCATTAGAAGAAATTCTACAAGAAATTGGTGGCGAGGCGCGAATTGTTAAGGGTGTTCTCACAAAGATGATCAAGAGGGGCGAAATAGAAGAGGAAAATGGTAAATATAAGTTAAGAGAGTGAATAATTTAGTAAGGATTATTACGTTTATATGAGAATTTTATTTTATCATTATTTAACTTCTCTTTTTTATTATCAAAATAATGTATACAATTGTATTCCATTGGGACAAATAGCCATACCAGAAGACATCTTAATATTCTCCTAATTCTCTTAGTAATCGCTTTAATATCTCACAGCCGCGTTTTATTTCCTCATCGGTCATTTTTTCATGCAAAGGGCATACCTCCTTATCGATATAGCAAATTTTTTCCGAATCAGTTTCAACTATGATGACTGGATATGCTTTACATCCTTTAGGTCTAATTTTATAAATTTTGCAAAGTCCATTTTTGTCCAAGAAAACGCATTTTCCTTGGATATTTCTTAATCTCCAATATTTTCCATCAAAATACGCAAAAAAATGAAGGGCGTACCCAGCACTTAGAATTCGGATGAGATCACTATAGCTAAGTATCATTTCTGTCTCGATGCAACACTTATAACACTTGTTCTTTATACACAATTCACCATCTAGCAGAGGCATTTTCTATCCATTTATTATCAAGTAAAGTAGATTTTGGTTGCTTCTAAAACGCTTTTCAGGACAATAAAAGGATAAGATACTATTTTAAACGAATTCAGTGGGAAGCGTTTCAGGTCTTTCTTTCTTCTCTAGTTTTCTCTTTCTCTTTCTTAATTCCTCAATGGATTTTAAGAAGTGTTCTTTTCTGATAAACTTTGGATTCTCTTTTAATGCCTCATTAATTTTTCTCGGGTCTTTAATCTTCTCAATGAACTCCCTTAATCCTTTAATTGCAGCTTCTTTACATACAGCTTCTATGTCAGCACCAGAGAATCCCTCAGTTAGTCTCGCTAATTCTTCAGCGAGACTATCAATATCACCGTCTATTGCTTTTGCGTGTTTTTTCATGTGGATTTTAAATATTTCCACTCTCGCTTTTTCATCGGGCATTGGTACTTCAACAATTCTATCAAATCTTCCTGGTCGTAACAATGCCGGATCCAATAAGTCGGGTCTATTAGTAGCTGCGATAACTACGACGTCATGAAGTTCTTGAATGCCGTCCATCTCAGTAAGAAGTTGGGAGACAATTCTTTCCGTGACGCGAGAATCACCTATACCAAGACCTCTTCGTGGTGCTATAGCATCTACCTCATCGAAGAATATTACTGCGGGAGCATATGTTCTTGCTTTTCTGAAGATCTCTCGAATAGCTCTCTCACTTTCCCCTACCCATTTGCTTAGAACCTCAGGACCTCTGACGGCAATAAAGTTTGCATTACTTTCGGTGGCGACTGCTTTTGCTAACAGTGTTTTTCCGCATCCAGGAGGGCCATATAATAAAATTCCTCTAGGAGGTTGAAGTCCCGAGTACTCAAATAGCTCTCTATATTTTAAGGGCCATTCGACCATTTCTTGTAATCGTCGTTTTACTTCATTTAATCCTCCAATGTCACTCCACCTTACGTTCGGTACTTCAATAGTAACTTCTCGTAAACCGGAAGGTTTTACCTCTCTAAGCGCATTTTTGAAATCATCCATAGTCACAACGAGCTCTTCTAATATCTTTGGATCTAGCTTTCTTTCTTCAAGGTTTAATCTTGGTAAGATTCTCCTTAGTGCGGACATACCTGCTTCACGTACTAATGCAGCTAAATCTGCTCCAGTATATCCATGGGTAACTTCAGCAATCTTTTCAAGATCCACGTTTTCAGCTAAAGGGACTCCTCGTGTGTGAACTTTTAAGATTTCTAACCGTGCTTCTTTATTAGGCACGCTTATTTCTATTTCTCTATCAAACCTACCGGGTCTTCTAAGCGCGGGATCTAAGGCATCTGGTCTATTTGTTGCACCGATAACTATAACATCTCCTCGTCCATGAAGACCATCCATCAGAGCTAAAAGCTGAGCTACGACTCTTTTTTCGACTTCACCTACAACTTCTTCGCGTTTTGGAGCGATGGCATCTATTTCATCAATGAATATTATCGCTGGGGCGTTTCGTTTAGCTTCCTCAAAGATTTCTCTCAATCGACGTTCGCTTTCGCCGTACCACTTGCTCATTATCTCGGGCCCATTAATAGCTATGAAATACGCATTAGTTTCGTTAGCGACTGCTTTTGCTAGCAATGTTTTACCTGTTCCTGGAGGCCCGTATAAGAGAACGCCTTTAGGGGGATCTATGCCTAGTCTTCTAAATAATTCAGGGTACTTAAGTGGTAATTCAACTAATTCCCTTATTCTTTGTTTAGCATACTCTAGATCTCCGATATCTTCCCATGTAACACGAGGTATGCCACGTTCTCTCATGACTGGTCGGGGCTCTACGATTATCCTAGTATTCTCAGTGACAATAACTGCTTCGGCATTTCGAGGTCTATGGTCGACTATAACAAATGGAAAGGCTTGAGCAAATTGGCGAATTATTACTCTATCATCTATTGTTACTGGGATATGTAGGAGTTTTCTCTTCATGTATTCAGCCAGCGATCGAGGATCAAACATTATTTCCTCCATAGGAGCGATCACTACTTCTTGAGCTTCTTTTGCATCCGCTTTTCGGACTTCTACAAGCTCGTCAGTTCTCACTCCAGCATTTTCTCGAGTTACGCCGTCGATCTGTATAGTGCCAGGAGGATCAGCGGGATCAGCGGGGAATGCTTTTGCGGCGGTGGTTTTTCCACCAATTATCAATATCACATCGCCTGGTCTAACTCCAAGTTTTTGCATATCTTGCCAATGTATCTTTGCAATTCCTCTATATACATCTCGGGTGGCCCGCATAGGTAGAACGCGTAAGAATAAAGAAAGGGGTTTTTCTTTTTTTCCAGAAGACATGAATTGAACCCCCCTAATTATAATTAAATGATTTTGATAAATTTTCCTAAGATAACTCAGCTTTTACTCTACAGTGATTTCTTTTTTTCTTCGTTCTTTTTTCTTTCTTTCAAAGGTGATTTCCAGTATGCCATTGTTATACCTCGCTTTTGCGCTATCTGGAATTACCTCTTCGGGTAATTCAATGCGTTTAAAATATTTTCTATCCTCGGCTTCAGCGTGAATCTCAACATCTTTTTCAGTGGCACTAATTTTTATTGTTTCTCTTTTGGCACCGGGTAAGTCTACAATTACTCTTATTTTATCCTCTTCCGAATAAACTGTTGACAAAGGCTCCCATTCTTCCTTGGTAATGACTCCCATTGATGATGGCCTTATGTTTCCGAACTCCTTTATAATTGGCTTTCCGTCAGGACCTATAGTGATACTAAATCCATATACGTAACTTTTGAACGGTTTTCTTCTCATGTATTCTTCGTGCGTTGGAAATTCTATCTCTTCGAGATCTCTCATAAATTTTCTTATCATATTATTAAACTCTCTAAAAAAGTCCTCAAAGGGGGATTTCCCGAAAAATCTCCTTAAAAATCGTTCGAAGGGATCTTCCTCCCAATCATCCCTTCTTCTTTTTCTCTTATTATCAGTCATTGATGATCACCTTTTTTCTTCATTTTTTAGTTCATGATCACTCTTATGCATCCATAATCCTATCTCCATAAAATAATGATCCGCATAGTATTAGAATTTTGATGAATTTCTTTCGCACTTTTCTTGGTCTAAAGCACCATTATGGAGAATATAAACCGCCATAGCGAGTATTTCTCCTAAGAGTATTTAAAAACTACATGTCAATTTTTCTGTACCTTAAGGAAATATCATGATTCGGATTATATGCTCAGTAGAGCTAAGTTATAGAGAAATTGACAAGTAGTAAAAAATATGAGAAGTGTTATCATGGAAGGAAAAGATTTAATAAAGCTCATTGTCTTCAAACCCTGTTAATTTAAAATTGCATGCATTAATAAGATTTTTCGCACTGAAAGTATTAACTTAGAAAATATTTATTTATTGGTGATGTCATAATGAAACAGGATAATCAAGAGGCCGCAGATAGATACAAACTTAAGAAATTGATAGAAGAACTGGACAAAAAAAGTGCTATTGATGGACATTCAACAACACTGGTTACGATAATAATCCCCACAGGCACACCAGTTAGTGAGATTTCAGAGCTTGTCAGACAGGAATTGGCAACAGCAGCGCGAATAAAGTCCAGGACTACTAGGAAGCATGTCCAAGCCGCGTTATCTAGCATTCAAAATAGATTAAAGTACTGGTCAAAATTTCCTGAAAATGGATTAATAATTTACTCTGGAATTACTCAGGAAGGCAAATTAGAATATTATGAAGTCATTCCACCTAAACCTATTAGGATAAAGAGGTACTTATGCGATTCAAAATTCGATACCAGTGTGCTTAAGGAAATGCTAAGAGAGGATGAAAAATACGGAATTATTTTAATAGAGAGAGACGAAGCTACGATAGGTCTTCTTGACGGCACGCATGTGGAAGTCATAAAAAATTTACAAGGATTCGTACCAGCTAAACACGGCAAAGGTGGACAATCTCAAAGAAGATTTGAGAGACTAATAGAGGGAGCCTATAAAGAATTCCTTAAGAAGGTAGGTGAAGAGGCCAATAAAATTTTCTTAGAGATGAATGTGAAAGGAATAATAATTGGAGGGCCAGGATTTGCAAAGGAAGATTTCATCAACGGAAACTATCTGGATTATAGACTGAGAGAAAAAATTCTAGGAATAATCACCACACAATACTTAGGGGAAGAAGGATTAAGAGAAGCTTTGCATGAAGCTAAAGAGCTCATTAGGGAAAGTAGGTATGTTAAGGAGAGGGAAGTCTTTGAGCAGTTAATGAGTTTAGCTACGCGATCCCCTGAATTAATTGCGTCTGGTTTTAATGAAGTAAATAAAGCGTTGAATGAAGGTAAAGTTGACGTTTTAATAATACATGAAGGATTAGGTGGCCGTGTTTTCAAGGTTCTTTGTGAGAATGTCGATATGGATCCGCTAGAAGTTCTTATAACTAGCGAATTTGAGCTAAAGAAATTTGAGGAAAGAGCTAAAAAAATGTGTGACAAGTATCAGAGTTCCTATAAAATAGAGCTTATTAGTGAAGACATCATTGAATATTTGATGAATAAGGCAACAAACATTGGTGCTCGTGTAGAAATTATATCAGAAGCAAGTGAAATAGGAGAAATGTTCAAGAACGCATTCAAGGGAATAGCTGCCATCTTACGATATGCGTAGATTTTCTTAACTATTAGTTATTACCAGAAACTACTTCTATCAAATGAATTATTGAAAAAATTTTATCAATATAGCTTAAATCCTCAAAATCCTCAACACTAAGAATAATCTGTAATTAAAAGCAATTCGCATTTAATAATGGTTAGTTTGATCTGAGGAACCTGCGTTTTGTGGTGCATTTTGGAATATTAAGAAACAGCACTAATACAAACCAAAATATATTGAAATTAGAGCTATAAGGAATTTCGGTGACTATGATGGACAATAAGCACGATACAAATTTGGATGAAATAATACTATCCTTAAGTGAGAGTGAACGTAAAATTCTAGAATACTTTGCAAAGAAGAAAATTCGAGAAGCATACGAAGAAGATGTATCAAAAGAATTAGGGATTCCATTAGCGGAGGTATCTCGTGGGGCTCTTTGGCTTGAGAATAAAAATATAGCGAGAAGAGTTGAAGAGAAAAATGCTGTATATGTAATGACAGATAAGGGAGAACAGTATCTCAAAAAACCTCTACCAGAACGTTTAGTATTAGATTACCTTAAGTCTCATAAGGAAGTAAGTATAGAAGATCTAAGAGACGATTTACTACTATCGATAGAAGAGTTAAGCGCAGCTATTGGGCTTTTAACAAGAATAAAGGCTGTAAGAGTTATTAGAAAAAATGGGAAGAGAGTAATAATATTAACTCATGAAGGAGAAAAAATAGACCGTCTATCGAGTGAGGATATATTAGAGATATTCAAAAAAAGAAAAAGTATCAATGTAATGGAGGCAGGAAAGGATCTTAAGGATTTACTGAGAAGAGGTCTAATAAGGAAGATAACAATTAGTAAATGGAAAATTGTTCTAACAGATCTCGGCGTAGCGATGATTAATAAGGGGATACCGGAAGTCGAATTCATAGATAAACTGACTCCAGAGGTAATTGCTAGAAAGGAATGGACTGTAAAAAGAATTAGATGGTATGATGTTAAAGCACCAGTACCTAAGATCTGGGGTGGCAGAAAGCATCCCTTAAGATTAATTATGGAGAGGATTAGGAGAATTTTCATAGAACTGGGATTCAGAGAGATGAGAGGCCCCTGGGTAGAAATCGCGTTTTGGAATATGGACGGAATGTGGATTCCTCAAGATCATCCAGCTAGGGAGATGCAAGCTACATTCTATCTCGATAATCCGTCTTATGGATATGTAGAGGATAAAGAGATTGTTAATATTGTAAGAAAAGTTCAGGAAACGGGTTACGATACTGGATCATTAGGTTGGCGACAACCGTGGGATGAGAAGGAAGCTATGCGTACTCTTCTACGAACGCATACTACAGCAGTATCCTTTAGAGTACTTGGATTTGCAATAAAAACGGGCCAAGTTAAGCCTCCAGCCAAATTCTTCACGATAGATAGAGTTTTTAGGAACGAGACCATCGACTGGAAGCATTTAGCAGAGTTTCATCAAGTTGATGGCTTTGTTGTAGGCGAGGGATTAACTCTGAGAAGTTTAATGGGATATCTAAGAGAATTCTATTGGAAGATGGGGATCAAAAAATTAAGATTCAAACCTACATACAATCCGTATACCGAGCCCTCTATGGAAGTTTTCGCATGGCATGAAGACCTAGGTAAATGGGTAGAAGTGGGGAATAGTGGAATATTCAGACCAGAAGCGTTAAGACCATATGGGATAAAATATCCAGTAATCGCATGGGGGCTTGCGATAGAAAGGCTTGCCATGTTACTATATGGAATAGAAGACATACGTCAGATTTTAGGCCCAATGTGTGATGTTAATTGGCTTAGGTGGTACGAATTACCCATTAGACGAGTCTTCCGATAAAGAGGTGATCGCATTGCCTATTCTGGACGTTAAACTCTCTCGTATTCAAAAACTGTTAGGAATTAAAGTGAGTCTAAAAGAATTAGATGAGATATTATTTAGGTATGGTATGGAGCTAGATTCGTATGAAGTGTTACCTGATGGTGATTATTGGCTGAAAATTGAGATAACACCCGATCGACCAGATATGCTCTCTCTGTGGGGTCTTGTAAGGGCACTTAAGAAGTACATGGGAAAAAATGTTGGTCTTGAACATTATGAGGTTAAGGGATCTACATACAGAATTATTGTTGACGAATCTGTAAAGTCTATCAGACCTTATATTGCGTCAGTAGTTGTTAAAGGTGTAAAATTAACAGAAGAAGATTTAGAGGATCTAATTTACGCACAAGAGAAGTTACACGACACTTTTTGTCGAGGGCGAAAGAAAGCATCAATTGGTTTTTATCCCTTTAGGAAAATATCGTGGCCTCTTCATTATTACGCAGAAGATCCAGAAAAAATACGATTCACGCCATTAGATTTCGATGAAGAATTAAATGCTTATGAAATATTAGAAAAACACCCCACTGGAGAAAAGTACGCACATATTTTAAGGCCTTATAAGAAGTATCCTGTTTTTACAGATGATGAGGGACATATATTATCGTTACCTCCGATAATAAATTCCGAGGATTATGGGAAAATAACTATCGAGGATAGTGATATTTTGATCGAGACCACAGGTATGCACAAACCAACTGTTGAACTAGTAATAAATATATTATCGGCTATTATGAAGGATCTCGGCGGAACGTTATTCTCTGTGAAAATAGAATATCCAAATCATCATGAGTATAGCCCTTACATGTCAAATAAAAAATGGAAGCTTAAGAAGAAATATGTCGAAGAGATGCTTGGCGTACATTTGTCTGTATCCGAGATCACAAAATTGTTAAATATGATGGGCTTAGATGGCAAAGAGATCGATTCAAACACGTTAGAAGTTCTTGTACCTCCATATAGAGCAGATATTTTGCATCCAATAGATATAGTCGATGACATAGCTAGAGCTATAGGTTTTGATAACTTTGAGCCAGAGCTAACTCCCATCTTTACGACTAGCGGAATTTTAGAGCGTACAGAGGTGATAGACTATGTGAGAGAATTAATGGTGGGACTAGGATACAATGAGGCTTTCACGTTCGCACTTACCAGCTTCGAGGATCAATTTGATAAAATGAGATTAGAGAGAAAAGAAGCGGTGATAATTTCTGGAGCAAAAGAAGTACAGATAAATACTGTGAGAGTATGGCTTATTCCCGAATTACTTAAAGCATTAACATACAACAAGAATCGAAAATATCCAATAAAATTATTTGAGGTGTCCGATGTAGTAATTCTTGATAAGAATGTGGATACAGGAGCGCGCAATGAGACGCACCTTGCGGCTATTAGCGCTCATATGGATGCAAATTTTACCGAAATTAGAAGCGTAGCAGAATATATTTTAAGGAATTTAGGATTTAGAGAAATAGAAATAAGAAGAATAAATCATCCTTCATTTATAGAAGGAAGGGTTATTGCAATTTATGTTGACAATAAGAGGATAGGAGTTTTAGGAGAACTACACCCCGAAGTTATTTTAAATTGGGGGCTTTCAATTCCAGTTGCTGCGATGGAAATTTCTCTAGAGGAATTAATGGGATGGTCTTATAAACCAGTGGAGTTTGCATAGAATTATAATCGCTTAATAGTCATCATCTTGTATAAAGTTAGTTGAATAAATTGAATTCTAATATTAAAATGGGGCAAACAATGATAAGTGCTGAGACGACGGAAATAAAATGCCCAAATTGCAAATCTGACGTTCCTCTAGGCTACTCTATATGTCCGTATTGCGGTTATGATTTAAGACCGCTCATACGTTTAAAAGCGAGAGCAGAACTAACAAAACAGGACATTTTTAGACGTGTGAGTAAACTCCTAATTCGATATCGAGAATTTCCTAGTGATATATTGCTTGCCCCAGATAATATGGGGCCGCTAATGATTATGCTAGTATTATCCCTTTTATTAGCCTTGAGATTTCTTTTGCTTCTTGCGAGTTCTAGTGAAATTACTGGATATTTACGCTCAATAAATATTGGATTGCTCGCTGCTCTACTTATCCTAATTTTTTTTATTCTCAGTATTAGTGCATGGATAATGATAACAATATTAATAAATCTCATTGTTAAATTATTAGGTTCCGAGCCAGATTTTTCGCTAACATTATCAATTGTGGGATATTCTTTAGGACCATTAATAGTAGCTAATATTATAGTGTTACCATTAATAAGTTCATCAGGAGGGATCTCCTACACGACGGATCTCATCCTGATCTACAATTCTCCCTCTTTTTTCGTTTCACGATTAATTATGGGAGTGGCAATGATAATATCACTGCATTTAATTAGCGATGGTCTATCCAAGGCATATACTGTACATCGGCTCTTAATTTTTATGATACTCATGCCCCTGATAATCTTACTTGCGATTATAATTTAAATTAGATTAGATTAGAAATATTTTAAACCAAGATTATAGCTATTAACAGAGAAAGTATTTCTTTCTACTATTTTTTAATGGTGAATGCGAATGGGTTATATTAAATGGCTTGGACACGCCGCTTTTGAAATTTTATTAGATGAGAAATTAATTTTCGTGGATCCATGGATAACAAATCCAAAGTCGCCAATTAAGATGGATGACATAAATAAAGCTGATATTGTAGTTGTGACACATGAGCATGGTGATCATCTCGGCGAGGGCATAGAGATTGCTAAAAAATTCGATGCTACATTTGTTGCCGTTTTCGAAATTGCTGAAAAAGCTAGACAGCAAGGCGTTAAAAACGCTGTTGGAACAAATATAGGAGGGCCAGTGGAAATAGGTAATCTTTTAATGTACTTTGTGCCAGCTTTTCATACGGGCAACCCTACCGGAGTTGTAATAAAAGGTAAAGAAAAAACCATTTATCATGCGGGAGATACCGGAGTATTTGGGGATATGGCTTTAATTAGAGAGATCTATGCGCCAGAAATTGTCATGCTTCCAATCGGGGGTCACTTTACTATGGGTCCAGTGGAAGCTGCTAAAGCGGTTGAGCTTTTAAAACCTGAAATAGCGATTCCTATGCATTATGGAACATTTCCAGTACTCACAGGAGATCCTTATGAATTCAAAAAACTCGTTGAAGAGAAGGGTTTAGATACAAAAGTGATTATACTTAAACCAGGAGAAAAACTTGACTTCTAGTATTAATTTTTTTGTAGTTTTGAGAATATCTTTTTCGTAATTTCTTCATCTTGGTATTTTTTTATAAAGGTATTCTCTACATCTTTTCGTCTGAGCTCTTTGGGATATAACCAAGGTATTCCCTGAATGATAGGATACCATCTTCCACATTTCTCGCAGAGTAATATTCCCTCCCATACCTCTAATCTTTTCGTATTACCAATTATTCTCTCCTTTTCTTTGATCGTGTATAATTTTAATGCGCCTTTACAATCTGGGCATACGAGAATTTTAACTAGATCCGATCTCATCAAGTGTCACTTCATCAATTTCTAAGGATCGCATATCTTCCGTGATCTCATGGAAGTATTCCATGTAATACTCATCGTTTTCAATTATTAATTCAGGTAATAATTTTTCATCATAATTTTCTCCGAGATTTTTCCTAAGTTCGTTCAATTCTGCAATGGCTTTTGCTATAATATGGTAACAAAATGATCTCTTTCTAATAGGTTTTTCTTTCCTAGTCTTAAGCATTACATGAAATAAGAAGTCTGGACATGAGCAGGCATGTTTTATTTTTGAATTTTTTAACCATTCTCTCACAATGTATTCTCCATCTTTTCCTATAACAACCCATAATGTCCGTTTACTTGGTTCAAAGATATACTTTTTCACACTCCTTTGTTTTACAGCTGATAATGCCATATGATATATATCAGGGAAATTTCTAAGCGCTAATTCAATTAATTTTTCTAGGTGCACTAATTTATCTTTTAATCTCATCCTTGGCTTGCCTCTCTTCTCTGCATCCTCTTTCTTCTTTGCTCTAATACTTGCTTTAATTGCGAAAGTGTCTCCGCCCATGGAGACAGAGGTCTCGATCTAGGCATTGCTTCAGTAGCAGGACTGGGCATCGAAGGCTTATGGGACACTTGCTCTTCATGGGATACAATTTTAGTTGAAGGGCTTTCTTGTACTTGGGGAGTAACCGCTTGTTCTTGCATTCCCTCTATGGATTGCGAGGGGACTTCTCCTTTCTCTGCTTTTACTTCCATTTCTTTAGCCGGTTGCGAAATAGGTGTAGATACTTTTGTCGGGGACCCCTCCAAGGCGGATACTTTGTCTTCAAGAAGTGATAAAGATTCGTGGATCTCCTGTAATAGTATGATAACATTATTGACTACTTCTCGTAGGAAAATGTCTATATCACGTATTTCAGTTTTAATATTCCGATATTCTTGGTTTATCTCATTCAATCTTCCTTGTATTTCTTGCCAGAGTTCTTCTATACTTTTATTTTTAAAGTCTAATTCTTTATTATTCAAATCATACACCTCCAAACTATTAGTTTCATTGAGAATTCTATTTTTAAAGGTCTCTAATTTACTGAAAAATGCCTTCCTTTAAAAACAACTATATTAATGTCTTGTTTACGATATTTAATTTGATGAATAGTCTCCCCAGTGCTTATTTTTCTTCGTGTCCCAAGAGTTTTATGACGCGTCTTCTAACTTGCGAGGAACTATTTAATCCGTTTATATTGAACTTAGGTAACCTTATAATCCTAAAACTCATGTTATTTTCTTTAGCCCACTTTGCTAATTCTTCTTCATCAAATTTCTGATCGTAACCAAAAACAACAATATCTGGTTTAACCTCTTTGAGAATTTCATAGAAGGATCCTTGTCCGCTTATCTCGTGTCCTAATATTACTTTGTCAACCGGCTTTAGATTTCTAACAATCTCGGCTCTTTCCAATTCGGAGAAAACGGGTTCTCGTCCTTTTAAACGCATAACAGTGCTATCTCGGGCTATTACAACTATGAGTTCACTATTCTTTGCTAATCTCTTTGCTGCCCATAAAAACTTTATGTGACCTAAGTGGATTATGTCAAAAACGCCGCCCACTAGTATTTTAATTTTGTTCATGATAGGCACCAAGCTATTCGGCTCTTAGCACGTATTAATATTCTTATTCATGTACTGTGAATCTCCTAGACATAAAGGATGAGAAATATTCTTCAAAAAATTGTGTAATCTCCGGGATGTAGTATTAGGATTTATTATTAGGGAGCTGGGGAAGTTGGACAAACTTGGACAAAGTTACCTAAACTTGCCCAACTCCCCCTTGGGCTACATCATCCTCTACCTCCTCTGGGTTCATTGGAGGCATGTCATCGGACTCAGCCCCGTTCGGGGGACCCCGACTCCCCACATCTTTGGTCTGAAAAAACATAGTAACCTCGAATGTTTTAAGTCTTGCGCATCTTTCGGCAAAGTTTATGAAGAAACACGGATCTAGCTTGTTTGGTCTGCCCTGTAAGCTTGGGTAACTTTGGGCAAGTTTTCCTGCTCAGTTCGTGACGGCTAATATATTACTTTATTGAATTGACGTAATATTGAATTAACATAATCATAAATTGATTGCTGAACTGGATGTATTTAGGATTTCGGCGCGTTTTTTAACTTCTTCTTCATACCACTTTAGTATCTCTTCGTCGCTCTTAAGTTTTGTCGAAGCTAGTATGGTAGCTAGGAAATAGAATAATCCCATAATAACAACACCTAATGCACCTCCATATTGAGCAAACGGCGTTTCCGCTAAAAGTAATTTGGCAACTATATAGGCTATGCCGCCTGTTGCTACTCCTAGGACTTCACCAACACTTGTTGTGAATTGATAACCACTCATTGTAAGGCCTCTCTCTCCTGGTAAGGCGGTATCACCTAGTCGTCCAAGAAAACTAGGGGCTATTGCTGAAATAAAGAAGATACCTGGAGATATTATCACAAAGAAAAGGGGGTTATTTGTATGTATACCCAAAAGAAAGTACGAGGTCACACCCATTATAAACACGATTATTAATCCACTTATTCCAATTAACGCCGTTTTTCTTCTACCTATTTTATCAGCCACATACCCCCAAAAAGGTGCTGGAACGGCAATT
>JAHKLF010000079.1 GCA_029856615.1 Candidatus Njordarchaeota archaeon | reverse complement strand
CTTCTAACATAACTTTCAATATTCGCATGTTTTGGAGTATAAACTAATAAACCAGGTTTGTATTCCGAGAGAATTCTAAGTCCTCCTGTGTGATCTCCATGTGCATGACTAATGACTACGCAATCTATGTTTGATAAGTCTATTCCGAGTTTTCCCGCGTTTCTTGCCAATACATTCGGATCGGTATCAGTGTCAAATAATATCTTGTTATATGGAGTTTCCACATAGATGCTTAGCCCCCATCTGGTTTCTAGATCTTCCCTTAGTCTATTGTTATCCACTATTATTACTATTTTGGCAAATTCTATACTCATATAATTCCCACTAATCCTAGCCTTACCCATCAAGGTAATGAATAATAAAAATATTGCTTAAAGAATCCTTACATATGCTTTTAAAAATGTATCTCCATACTACTCTTACGCGTTAATACATTACTTCTCTATATCGGTCGAAATATTATATTAATATTACTAATTCATATGAAATTACAATTTCATATTACTCAGGGTCACTAGCTCTTTGGAGGATAATTTAATGGGCTCGCAAGATACTAATGTTCCTAAAAGCGTTTACGTAGTTGCATTTACGAGCTCCTTAGCAGGGGGATTCTACTGGCCATATATTTCAATATATGCGGTCGAAATAGAGGCATCGTTTTTCGAGATAGGATTAGTCTCATCGATTAGTAATGCAGCTCCAACGGTGTTTCAGCCAATATGGGGAACACTCTCAGATAGAATGTTGCGCCGTGTCATATTTGTAGTTCTTGGTCACATCCTAGGAGGGTTAATTGTACTGCTATTTACAAGAGCACATGATCCTTTCACATATACCCTTTTAGTGGCCTTAAGCATGATCTCTTTATCTGCCGTCACACCCGCATGGAGTTCCTATATTGGTTCGTTTTTCAAGAGGGAAGAAAGAGGACGAGGAATAGGAAGGATTACTGGCATTGGTGTTTTAGGTAATGTATTAGGCGCTGGCGTATCTGGAGCAATAATGACAATGCTAATTGGAGAACATAAGATTGCCCAATACACCTTCACTTTTAGCATTGCTGGAATATTATTAATATTAACGGGACTAATAGCACTAAGCTTAAAAGAGCAAAAACAGAATGTAAATCAATTCCTACGGGATAAAAAGAACTTATCTTTACGTAATAGCTTGTCACAGAATTACTTATTCAGGCGTTTATGTCTCGTGGAAGCATTCTGGTGGTTTACTCTTAGTTTTGCGTGGCCAATGTATTCTGCTGCATATATCATCAAGCTCCACGCTACCAAACTTGAAATAGCTATTTGTAGCATGATTTTTAATGCCACTTTCGCCGTTTCTCAGATGTCATTAGGTTATCTCGCAGACAAATATGGAAGAAGAACCATATTACTTACAATGCGATACATCTTTCCCATCTACCCATTAATCTGGTATATTGCACAAGATGTAGAATTTGTGTATCTGGCCAACTTTATTGTAGGAATAGCAAATGCCTTAGCAAGTGTTGCCGTGATGTCGTATATTTTAGACATAACCAAAGAAGAGGAAAGAGCATCTTACTTTGCAATTTATAACATGGTCATGGGTATAAGTCAATTCATTGGATCACTCTCGGGCGGATTTTTGGGGGATATTATTTCAAGGAACACCGATCCTATGTACGCGATCCAAATGATTTTCTTGATAAGCATTATTATTAGAATAGCATCTGCCATTCCATATTACTTCATTGAAGAAACATTAGCCATCGGAAAACTGTCTAGTTAAATATCGAATCAAAAATTCGTAATAATCAAGCTTTAAAATACTTAATCAATGTCAACTAAGATTGCAGGTATACGCCTCTTAGAATAACAACATAACCAATAGCGTATTTTCAAGCATAACTGGTTTAAGAAAATTGACATTTGATTCTTTTCTTCAATTCTTCCTTCGGCCATTCATTAGTCGAACGTATTTCTCCTCAAGTTCAAATGCTAGTTGAAGAAGATGATCTACCTCTAATAGTGCTCTTTCAATTATTTCGGGCGTTTCCCCATTGGCTATGCATTGCTGCGTTTTAAGTAACCTAGAATATGCAAATATTTCTCCTACTATCCTATGGAACTGCTTAAATGCTCTAATGAAAGCCTCCAAGTTGCTTATTTCCAACATATTTTTCATGTTTTCAATGAATTTTTGCGCCGAGGATACTAGAAAATTGAATTCTGCGACTAATGGATTTTTGAATTCCGTTTTCTTCTCCATACTATCACCTCTTTTTTTACCTATCAACTCAGTATATAAGTCTTTATATTACGCATATTTTACTCGTATTACGATTCTACTTGTCTCCAAATATATTATAGATAAATAGAGCCTCAATTAAATATAAATCATAAGTCTCTACTCACTAGTACTATCTTATGAATGCTTAGAGAAATCTAAAATGAAAAGAAAGATGACGAAGGGGGTCGGATCTTAGTCATGATAACACAACTCCCCTTTTGATATAAAAAAATTAAAGCTGGACCTTCAATCCTCGTTCTTCTAATATCTTTAAGAACTCAGTTTCAACTTCTCTAGGAAGTCTCCTTGGTAGAGTTTCTCCTTTCTGGGCAAATTCGATATCTAGCCCAAATTCGTATATCAAGGTAGTTAAAACAACTGAGAGAGTACTAAATATAATTGAGGCTGGCACAATTCCGACTATCATATATATCACACCCGATACCACTCCAACCAAAACTGGAGAAATACCGGCTAGGAAAATGGGTGTTATTATGTAAGCTCCTATCACATAGCCTATCGCGCCTAACACTATCGTATATATAAACGCAAAAACAAACATTACGAAGCCAAAGGCGAATCTTGTGACTATTGTTTCAATCAACAAATCTCGTAGCTTATGAACAGAGTCTTTTAGACCATCCTTAAATCCTACGACTCTAATGACCATTGCGGGTATAATGTAAAATGTCAGAAATCTAACAATTTCCTCCGTTATTCTTAATATCGCTACCACAATGCCTCTTGCAATTCCCCCTCTTTGCTTAGCGTACTCAATTAAAACTCTAAGTACTGACATGACAAATGCATAAACAGCTATGCCTCCTTGAACAGTTAGAGCTCTTTTAAGACCCTTTCTAAACGAAGCTACATCTACGTGCGGAGATCGATACCAATCATGCGTTATTCCCACGATTGTAGCGTTAAAAAGCGTAACTATGAATGTTGTAGCCCATAAACCAAGCAGAAAAACCGCAAATCCGATTAGAACATCAATCCAATCTGGAAGATTAAATTTTGCCACGTAATTATATATAAAGAAAGATGTAATTGAAACTGTCACGAATGTATAACTACCAAGTATGCTAGCTATTATATTCGCCGAGATAGTTCCTTTCTCTTGAATAATAGTATTTGCACTTAGCTCCATAAGCGAGCCTAATAGGCTTATTCGACGGCGATATTTCAAGAATATTAAGAGAAGAACTCCACCTATTACTATGGGTAGAACTCCCGCTATACTCCTAACCAGTAACATTATGACTCCTAATACAAAATAGAACCCAATAGCCAGAAGTATTATTATCAATAATACTTCTCTGGCGAATTTTCTAATCATAAGTAATAGGAATATAATAGCCGCTAATACGACAGCCAGCATTATCAATACATACGTTATAATTAATGAAGAATAATTACTGATTGCTTGGATTCCAACACCAAGTAGTGCTAGTATGGATACTACGAGATTGAAATTTAATATTATGTAATAAATAGCGATCCCAGTACCACTAACCCAGAAAAATATTACAACTATCCAAGCGATAATAGCTGGAACTTTCGATGGTGGAGATCCTAACTTCAGCTTTTCATCTACTTCCTCTATTGAAATATTAGAATGCCCACCCATAACATTTTTCCCTCACTACATAGGACAAATTAATACTCCCAAATATTCCACTTATAAATGTTCTCAAATAAATAATGATGCAAAATTTTTAACAAAGAACCCCAGAAACTAGTCCCATAAGTTATAACTCGATGCAATAAAAATTAGAAAGAAAAAGTATTAAATGCGGATGAGAATAAACTTACAAATGATATTTAAGATTTTTTTCGCATATGGATATATTAACATTCATATACATTTAATACGTTCATTATGCTATTCATGAAAATTAGATTGACAACTTTCGGATTTAACAATTTTTGATTAAACATAATTGTTCAAATATAGAATGTCTGAACTAGCTAAATATTTATAAGCAAACAAATGTGTCTATATCCTTAAGCTACTCCCATTAGGTGTTTTGAATGGTTAAAGTCTTAATTATAGCCGGAGATGCGGTCGAAGCTCAGGAAATCTTCTATCCTTATTGGAGATTAAAAGAAGAAGGAATAGAAGTTCACGTAGCCGCTCCTTCAAAGAAAGAGGCTTTATTTACAGTTGTCCACGATTTTGAACCCGGTTGGGAAACTTACACAGAAAAACCTGGGTATAGGTTTATCTGGATCGACAAAGCTTTTAAAGATGTAAATCCTGAGGAATACGATGGCTTAATTATTCCTGGAGGGAGAGCCCCCGAATTTATCAGAACTTATCCAGAACTAGAGAGGATTGTCAAGCATTTCTTTGAGAAAAATAAGCCAGTGGCGGCTATCTGCCATGGTCCATTAGTATTAAATGCTTATGGATTGCTTAAGGGAAGAAAAGTCACATCATATATCGCTGTGAGGGATGATCTAATTCAGGGGGGCGCTACTTGGGAGGACAAAGAAGTTGTCATTGACGGCAATCTCGTTACAAGTAGAGCATGGCCCGATCTTCCTGCATTTATGAGGGAATTTTTGAAACTCCTGAAGAAATAAGCTTTTTACTACCTCATCAATTCATTAATTTTTTCTTTTATTTCTTCGGGCATTTTTCTTAGGAAGAAAGTTAGTATTTCGTTATTATACCCGACTTTTTTTAGGTAATTTGCTATCATTTCCAACCTTTCCTCTTTATTGGGTATTAATGCATTCATGACTAATTGCCATTCTAATGGGACGAGAAGAATAACTTTTGATCTGACTTGTTTTTCTATACTATAAGATAACAATTCGTCTAAATCCACTTTTATTAGGAATCCTTTATATTTTATGATTAAATCACCAATCACTTCTATTCTTACATCTTCTAGATAAAAGACTCCATAATGAGAAGCATAGGATTCGGTCTCACTATAATTAATTCTCCTCTCAATTAAAAAATTACGAGACTCAAAGGCATTACCTATACGATAAGCTGACAAGTGATCCGTGAGAATATCAATATCTTTTGGAGTGATCTTTAAGCCGTTTAGATAACTAGCCGTACTACCTGCTAACACCCATCTAGCGTCAATTTCATCTAGGATACTTGCAACTCTTTCTAAGGCACGAAGAAGTATATTCATGGTACCTCATCCAGATTTCTGTTTTGATGCATTAGAAGAAAGCTAAAAACATAGAGATAAAAAATACGCCTATACTTGTATATAGAGTAATACTCTTGATTCATTAAGAAGAGTAGGTGATAAAGATAACACCAAATCACTAGGCTTATGAGTTGGAGTTCTCAGACCACGGCAGGGTCATCATTATAGCTCAGTAGGTGGTGCATTCATCATGATTGCCACTAAAATACTTGTAAATCATTACTATTTAAAAATTTGATAAAAATCATTACATGCCTTATACAGTTTAAATCGAACATATCCCATTTATTTACCTTACCCCTATAACGATTCCCTCTAGTTCCCTTAGAGTAGATATTTTCTTAATATTCTTGGGAATTGCTTCAATGCTCTTTACTTCCTTTAATCCGCTTCCAGTCAATATGCTCACGACAAGATCCTTTCTATCAATTATACCTTCATTTAAAAGTTTACTTATTACGGCTATGGATGTCGCTGAAGCAGGTTCGACGAATATCCCCTCTCTACTGGCTATTAATTGAAGTACTCGAATTATTTCTTCATCAGAGACTGTTTCAGCGTAACCATTACATTCTCTCAAGATTCTTAAGACTCTATTTCCGCTTGCTAAGGATGGGTCAGGATTACTAATAGAGTGCGCGATCGTTCTTGGTTCACCCCAAGGTTCAACATTAGCTCTTTTCTCCTTAAAAGCTCTTACGATAGGTGCACACCCCTCACTTTGAACAGCTATCATCCCAGGTAACTCCTCTATTAAATCCAATGCGTAAAACTCTTTGAATCCCTTCCAAATGGCACTAAAATTGCCTCCGCTACTTGTTGGAACTATTACCCAATCAGGGACGATCCAATTAAGTTGCTCTAGAATCTCGAATCCTATGGTCTTCTGCCCCTCAACTCTAAGAGGACTATCAGAATGTATTAAGGCGACATTATAATTCCTAGCTATATGAAAGGAGAAACGATATAACTCTGGATAAGGCTTATCGACTTCAAGAATAAGTGGTTCATAAATTGCTATCTGAGCTAATTTTTCCCGAGAAACACCCTTGGGAACAAGAATAATGCTTCTTATCCCTGCTTTAGATGAGTAAGCTGCTAACGAGGCCGCCATATTTCCAGTGGAAGCACAAGCTACTAGATTAGCACCATTTTCGATTGCTACGGATATTCCAACAGCCGATCCCCTATCCTTGAATGACATTGTAGGATTTCGCGTCTCGTCCTTCATGTAAAGATTATTGACACCTATCAGTTTACCTAACTTCTCAGCTTTTATGAGTGGAGTATATCCTTCGTTTAAGGATACTATGCTATGCTTGTGTTTCAGAGGAAAAAGCTCCATGTATCTCCAAATAGTATTAATCCGCCCCACAAATGTTTCTCTATTAATTTTCTCCCGCAACATTTCATAGTCATATTTGACCTCTAGTGGCTCATTACACTCATCACACCTAAAATACT
>JAHKLF010000078.1 GCA_029856615.1 Candidatus Njordarchaeota archaeon | reverse complement strand
GAAGTAAAGGAATTCTACAAGAAGTACCGTGTTATGTTAGATTTTTACGATGTATTAACTAGTTATACGAAATCTTCTGGGTTCCTCCCTCCACCAGAAAAATCCGTTATTTATCTTTATGAGAATATATATAAGAAAATTGAAGTATTAGAACTTCCGCACATAAGATTGTCATCGTCATTAATATTAGCATTATTCCAAATAGGACTTAAAGAAAAAGCGTGGAGCGAACTTCAAAAGGCAATATCTCTGTATCCCATTGAAATAGATTCCTTTAAGCTCTTCTCAAGCGTAGAAAAACTCAGAGCTCGTGCTGGACTATTATTTGCCTTAACTGGCAAAAATACATCTAATGAACTCTTGAAAGCAACAGAGGATTTATTGGAGTCTCTCTTTGAGCTAATTAAATATGTTTTATGGAAATACGATGCATTTCGAAAAGGAAAAGAGATATTTCTCTATGATATAAACGACTTCATAGAATATATGAGAGAACTCGGCGAAGAAGAAATCATCAGAGAAAAAGAGGTCAGGGAGAATTTAAACTATTATTTCCTAGTAGTAATTAATCATTTATCAGAGATAATTGATGCTACCCTAACGAATCTCTCGAATAGTTATCTTTCTGAATGCCCCATTAAGACTGATGAAATAGCTTCCAGAATAGTCAACCTACTGAAGAAAGTGAAATATTTTGATCCAAGCTTTAAGGCATCCCAGTTCTCCACTTTAGGCCTCCTATGGTCAAAATATGATACAAATGAAACGATAAATATGTTTAAACATGCTGAAGAAAATGTTATAAGTTATTGCCAAAGAGAGAAAGAAAAATTCTACTGTAACACTCTTATTTATGATATATGTGTAAAATTAGGTAGATCTTTCTTCATGAGTAAAAATAACGAAATATTAGAATATTTTTTACATCTACTTGAAAAAAGTAATTATTTCAAAGGAAATAGATTCTCGATTCGGGGTTTCATTAGCGGAATTTACGGATTATGCATATTAAAGAATTATGCAAGGAATTTTAGATAATTTAATGATATTCAAGATACTCTAAAAAAGTAAGATTAAAATCGCAGTACGTAAAAAACTGAAGAATAATACCTAGCCAGATCTTATCTTCATTAAAGCATCTACAGCTGCATTAATTATAGGCGATCCAGGAGGAGACGGCGTTAATAGTGGATGAGTACCAATTTGCATATTGATCAATTTTGATACTGTTACTCCTTCCTCTATTATGACTCCCATCATATTTATCATTTCAGCAACTGATACGCCACCCGCCATTTCGCAACCCAGTATAACCTCCCCTCTTTTTGCAACAATACATTTAGTTATTACTTCACTGGCCCCAGGTAAAATTCCCGGATGTCGGTCGATTCCCTTTGCATACCCTACTACCGCATCAAATCCTTCTTCTCTTGCTTTTCTTTCTATAAGACCAGCTGCGGCGAGAACTAATCCTCTCACATTCGTAGAGAAAATTCCAATAGTCCCTCTAATCTGATTCACAACTTTTAATTCAAATAGATTCGCACCCGCGATTCTTGCCTCAGCCGTGGCTATTGAAGCTAACATCAGTCTTACTGGCTCTCCAGTAAACAACATCCTTTTTTCCGCACAGTCACCAACAGCGAATATATTTTTATCACTTGTCCTTAGATATTCATCCACCTTAATGGCTCCCGATTTCCCTATTTCTATCCCTGCTTCCTTCGCTAGTTCGATATTTGGAACCATCCCCGTCGCTAATATGACAATATCAGTTTTTATTTCTTCCCCATTTGATAATATTACTTTTTCCGCCTTATCCTTACCAACAATTTTATTTACCTTAGTGTTCATATAGAATTTTACGCCAATTTCGTTAAGCCTATTTTCTGCTAATTTACAGAACTCTTCATCAAAATTTAGATAAAGCAGATGGGGAAGAATCTCTACAATGTGAACATCCTTACCTGCCTTATTCAGGTCGTCTGCAATTTCAACTCCAACAAAACCTCCTCCTATTATCACGACTCTATTTGCTTCTTCAGCGGCTTTTAATAGTTCCTCTAGATATTTTGCGTCTTTTTTAATTGAATAAACACCTTTAAGATTCACACCTTCAATTGGCGGAACAGCGGGTTTTGCTCCCGTTGCTATTACCAATTTTTCATATTCGTACTCCTTTCCGCTTGCTGTTTTTATCTTTTTCTTTTCCCTGTCTATATGTATAACTTCGTCGATCAAAAGATCGATATCGTTTTTTATTAAATTTTCATCAGAAGTAACGATCTTATCAACGCTTTTTAAGGTCCCAAAGATATAAGGAATTGCGCATGGTATTATTGATCTCTTCACCTTTCTGATCAATAAAATCTTTTTGTCTGGATAATAACGCCTAGCAGTTAAAGCTGTTACATTTCCAGCTGGACCTCCACCTATAATGATTGCATCGTATTTCAACATACATCGCCTTTAAAACATCCTCAACAGAATACTTAATAGTTTGAAGAATAATAAGCTTCAATATATGCAGAAATCTCCCCCGAAAAATATGTTGTTGCAAGAGAAAAAAGATGCACTATTATAGTTAATTTGAAATATTTTCAACATCAATTGAAATCTGTATATTCATGTATTAAACGTATTGATAATTTGCTTAAAAATACACAAAAAAGCAGAATTATTTTTAAATACCACACAGCAACGAGGTATTAATGTTGACAAAATTCTTGATTATTAGCAAACAAAATCTAATACATCTCCTAGAGAAACTCTCGAAAAAATTCGTAATTTTTGGCCCAAAGAAACAAAATGGCAACATAATCATCGATAAAATAAACGATTTGAGCCATTTAGTTTTAGAGTATGAGGGACGTAGCTTAATACCACCAAAAAAATTCTTTCTACCTCCCACCGAAGTACTATTTGAATACGAGATAGAGAAGGATAACATTAAAATCTGGGACAAGCTAGTGGAACTCAAAAAACAAAAAAGAATACTAATTGGAATAAAACCATGCGATATCTCTAGCTTAAATATCTTAGATAAAGTATTTATAAGGGAATTTCATGATCCCTACGTCACTACCCGCAGACAAAACACTATCATAGTAGGTATAACTTGTGAAACGATCGTTGATACTTGTTTCTGCGTCTTTACAGATAGTGGTCCATTAGTTAGAGAAGGCTTCGATCTTCTTTTAACAAGAATTGATGAAAGTTATTTAGTTGAAGTAGGAAGTGAAAAAGGAGGACAGCTAATTTCTAAATTTGATGAATTATTCCAGCCAGCGCCGCAGGAATTTATTCGTGCAAGAGAAGAGAAAATGGAATCTTTGATCGAGAAAATATCTAGCTTAGTTTTACCTAACTTTTCTGAAATGTACGATATCATGGTTAAGAATTTTCATCATGAAATATGGAAAGAATTGAGTAACCAATGCTTGTCGTGCGGTAAATGCAATTTTGTCTGTCCAACTTGTTATTGTTTTGACGTATATGACGACGTAGACTTATTATTAAAACATGGTAAGAGGATCAGGAGATGGGATTCTTGTCACTTTTTAAGTTTTACTAGAGTAGCCAGTGGAGAGGTCTTCCGGAAAGAGAGAGAAACAAGAATAAAACAGAGAATCTACCATAAACTCGTCTACTCCGTAAATGATATAGGAGTAATATCTTGTGTGGGCTGTGGACGATGTATAAACGTATGTCCCGCTGGAATAGATATAAGAGAGATAGTCAGAGAATTATGGAGAGGCGAATAATATGGAAAATCCGTATATCCCGAAACTCGCAATTATTAAAGATTATAGAGATGAAACTCCCGATACTAGAACATTTCAAGTCCGTTTTAAGGATCTAGAGGACATTAAGAAATTTAAATTCAATCCAGGTCAATTTGTTGAACTCACAGTATTCGGTTATGGAGAAGCTCCCTTTTCCATTTCGGGTGGAATAGATAAGGAGGATTACTTCGAATTAACAATAAGGAAGATGGGAACAGTGACATCAGCATTATTTAGAATGCAGAGAGGCTCTATAATAGGGATCAGAGGACCACTCGGAAGGGGATGGCCCATAGAGAAAATGCTGGGCAAGGATATTCTCATCATTGGTGGGGGAATAGGTATTGCCCCATTAAGACCAGTTATCCATTATATCAAATTACATCGTGAAAAATTTGGTAAAGTAATCTTAATGTATGGTGCTAGAACCCCTAAGGATCTCTTGTATAAGTATGAATTTGATGATTGGGCAAAATTTATAGAAGTACATCTCACTGTGGATTGCGGCGATGAAACATGGAAAGGTCGTGTAGGCGTGGTCACCGTTCTATTTGATGAAATAGAAGTCATTCCCGAAAAAACAATCGCATTACAGTGCGGGCCTCCCATCATGATGCATTTTGTCACGAAAATGCTGAAAAAAATTGGATTCCCGGATGAAAACATATATCTATCCCTTGAGAGATTAATGAAATGCGGAATGGGTTTCTGTGGGAAATGTACCATAAGCGGAACATATGTTTGCAGACATGGCCCCGTTTTTTGTTATACTGAAGTACGAGGATTTTTAGAAAAAATACCAGAAGCGGGTGAATGAAGATGTCTTATGAAAGAAACACAAAACCAAAGGTTGGAATATTTACTCTTTCGTCATGCGAGGGATGCATAGTACAGATACTAAATCTTGAAGAAACCCTATTAGAGATTCTTGAACATATCGACTTAGTTGACTGTCGTGTATTAGGAGTAAAACATGTATACGATAAATTAGACATAGCATTCGTAGAAGGATGCGTAATGAGCAAGGAAGAAGAGGAAGAGATTAAAAAAATACGGGAAAAAACTAAGATACTTGTAGCTCTCGGCGATTGTGCATGTTCGGGCGGAAAGTTCATGATGAAAGATTTCGAGATCTCAGAACTTAGAGTTAGTCTGCCGGGTGGAAGAGAAGTATTCCGAGCGGATCCTATTGATAAATTTGTGAAAGTAAATTACTACTTAAGAGGCTGTCCTATTAACAGGGAAGAATTTGTAGAATTAGTTAAAGATCTCTTGTTATTAAGACTATTTAAGGAAAGTCCACTATCAGTATGCTCAGAATGCATCTTGCGCGAGCAAGAATGCTTAATCGACCAAGGTTATCCTTGTCTAGGACCAATAACTCGTGGAGGTTGTAATGCTGTATGTCCTTATAATAATAAAATATGCTATGGATGTCGAGGACTATCCGAAGACGCAAATATAGATAGCTTAATCAATATCTTCAAACGTCGAGGAATACCAGTGCCCCCCTATTTACTGAGTTTAAAAAAATTAGTGATCAGTAAGAGGTGAAGATTAGTGGAAAAAATAATTGAAATAAAAAGAATACCACGAATAGAAGGACACTTGGATTTCGATGTAAAGATAACTAATAATCAAGTATTGTACGCTCATGCTAAGGCTGTTGAGGGCACCAGAATACTGGAAAAAATACTCATTGGAAAGAATTACTGGGAAGTACCCGAGATAACATCTAGAATGTGCGGTGTCTGCCATGCAATTCATAAGCTAACAGCGGTTCAAGCTATAGAAAATGCATTCAATCTTGAAGTACCAGAAGATGCTATATTGATACGTAAATTAATTGCTATTGGAGGACACATACAAAGTCATCTACTACATTTACACTTTTTCGTGCTCCCAGATTGCTTTGATGTAGAAAGCATACTCGATCTGATTAACATTAATAGGGAACTAGTATTGAAGGTAATCAAGTTAAAGAAGTTCTCTAACGATATTATTGAAAGACTCGGGGGCACGATGGTTCACCCAATAGTGCCTATTGTTGGTGGTCTTAGCAGGCCTCCTAGGAAGAGTACTCTTCTAAGAATCAAGGAAAATCTCAATGAAATGAAAAAGCTAGCGATACCTATTGTAGATGCCATTTTTAATGCTCGCTTCCCTAAGTTTGAAAGGAGAACTAATTATATTGCCCTATGTGACGAGAAATCTATTCCTCTCTTAAATGGATTCATAGCTAGTTCAAATGGTCTTAAATTTAAGCCATCTGAGTATCTTAAGTATTTCATTAGAAAGAAAGAATCTTACTCAACAGCACTACATTATCTTCTCATGAATGATGAAAGTTATATGGTTGGAGCTTTATCTAGATTAAATATTAATTTCAGGTATCTCACGGATCAAGCAAAAGAATTCTGCAAGAAGTATAATATTAAATTCCCTATGTATTCTCCATTTGCAAATAATATAGCCCAAGCATTGGAAATAATTCATTTCTTAAATGAGACAGAAGAAATATTAGCTAATTTAATCGGGAAAAAACAAATAGACTACTATACGAACTTTATACCTAAAGCTGGAGACGGAGTCGCGGCTACAGAGGCGCCACGAGGATTGCTAATTCATCATTACCGTACAGATCGTGATGGTAGGGTCGTTTGGGCAAATATTATTACCCCTACTGCCCAGAATTTAAAAAACATGGAAATTGACGGTATAAATTTTGTTAAAGCCTTACTAGGTAAAACTAATAACATTAAGAAGGAAGTCGAAAAATTAGTTAGAAGTTACGATCCATGCATTTCTTGTGCCGCTAGATTTTACAGAGAGGAATGAGTATTTTTAGTATTTCTCTTTTTTCCAATTTTTTTACCAAATCTGTCATTCTAAAACTTTACCTTTTTAACAGATATTTCTACTCCATATGCAACAGAATATAGAGCGGCAATCTTAGTCTGAAATTCTTCGCTATCTGGCGCGCCTTTTCCCGTGATTGTTATATCCTGGCTTCTTCTACCTAACAATTTCAGGCGCTGTTTTTGGCTGTATAATAACGATTTAATACTCTTTCATCAAAACCTTAATTAGCCACCTTCATATTCGCCTATTTAAACAAAAACGACTCTTTCCGTAGTCGGATGATAACTCAGCTACGCTTTTCGATGCAGGAAAGCCGATGATTTCGCGACTATTTTTAGCCAGTATATAATTGCCTGACAATAGCCAATGAGACTATCTACCAT
>JAHKLF010000077.1 GCA_029856615.1 Candidatus Njordarchaeota archaeon | reverse complement strand
TGATTATATCTACCCGAATGCTCCGCATAGCCGTGAACACCTATGATTACACTCCTTCGCTCAATTGGAGCCCAATAACGATAGAAAAGTTTTAATCCATCATGAGATTGAAATGTACCTTCTCCATAAGAGAACGAAGCCATTTTTCCACCTCCTTGATCTTATTCATTATTAAAAAAATAAAACACCCAGAACAATTCATTACTAAAAATTTATTTCTTAATAATTTATAGAGAATTAGGTTTTATAGGTCTTTAAAAGAGGCCTTCAGACATCTTTGCAAAAGATTTTTAGGTATATTGAATGTGATTAAAAACACTATTATGAAAGGTTAAGAAAGATAAAAAATGAAATACACTTATGGGTTTATTTTGTTTCAACGGGCAATTTTCCATGTTTTTTAATATATTCCACGATACCTCCAGCCTTAAGAATATCAATCATTATCTTCGGAAGAGGTTGTATCTTTATCTCGATTCTCTTAGTCAAGTTTTTAATAAGCCCTTTATCTAAATCTACTTCTAATTCATCACCATTATCAATCTTGTCCGTATCAGCTATTATCACGGGCAACCCATTATTTATGGCATTCCTAAAGAATATCCTTGCAAAACTTTTCGCTATAACTGCAGACACACCCGCTAACTTTATTACTATCGCTGCATGTTCTCGAGAACTCCCCATACCAAAATTCTTACCTGCCACTATAAAGTCTCCCGGCTTAACCTTCTTAGCAAATTCGGGATCCGCATCTTCCATGACATGTTTTGCTAATTCGGGAAGATTACTTCTTAAGTGATAATATCTACCCGGTATAATGTGATCGGTACTAATATCATCACCAAATTTCCAAGCTCTTCCTCTCAGAATAACCATCTTGTCTCACCTCATAGGAATTTTCTTGGATCTGTTATTTTACCGGTAATTGCAGATGCTGCAGCGGTGGCTGGAGAGGCCAGGTAAATCTCGGCATTTGGATTACCCATTCTACCTTTAAAATTCCTATTTTGTGTTGAAATAACAACTTCACCATCAGCAGGAATACCTGCATGAATACCTACGCATGGACCACAGCCAGGTGGCAAAATTTGAGCCCCAGCATTAATGAAAATATCTATTAATCCTTCACGGATAGCTTGATTATAAACTCTCGATGAAGCGGGGACTATGAGCAGTCTTACATTATCGTGTCTTCTTCTCCCCTTCAAAATGCTCGCTACAATTCGTAAGTCCTCTATTCTCCCATTTGTACAAGTCCCTATTACTACTTGATTTACTAGAGTTCCCTCAACATCGTCTATCGGTTTCCAATTATCCACATTATGGGGTGCAGCTACGCCGGGGGGGATATCTTCTCCATCAAAGAAAAATTCTTTTTCATAATCAGCCTCATTATCTGGATTAAGCATTAAGAAGTTTTTCTTTCCCCTCATCTCTTGTAGATATTTTAATGTTTTGTCATCAACAGGAATTAGCCCAGCCTTAGCACCCATTTCAACGACCATATTTGTTATCGTGAATCTAGCATCCATACTTAACTCTTTAATCACATCTCCATGGAATTCAACTGCCTTATAAGTGGCTCCATCCGCCTTTAGTTTGCCAATTACATATAATATGACATCCTTAGAGTAAACTCCTCTCTCTAGTTTCCCACCAATCTCAATTCTAAACGATTCGGGAACCCTAAACCATAGAGTACCGGTAGCCATCGCTATCGCTGCATCGGTGGACCCCACTCCAGTGGCAAATGCTGAAAGAGCACCTGATGTGCAAGTGTGGCTATCAGCGCCAACGATTATATATCCAGGTTCCGCATATCTCTCGATGATATTTTGATGGCTTATTCCCTCATTTATATCGTGAAGCGTTGCATTTGTTTCCTTGCAGAACCTCCTAATAAATGCTTGATCATTAGCTAATTCCTTTCTAGGTGGTGGAGCTGCATGGTCAATGAAAAAATGCACTCTACTTGAATCAAAAACGCCTTGAGCGAATTTCTTGAAAACTCTTATGCCTAATGGTCCCGTTCCATCTTGGAAATATACAATATCTATCGGAGCTATTACTATTTCTCCTGGACTAACGTCTCTTCCTATTTTCCTACTGAATATCTTTTCGGTTATCGTGCTCATATATTATCACTCATACCATCTCTTTCATCTTCTTTATGATGGCATCTCCCATTTCCTTAGTACCAACTGGTTCTACTCCATATACCCTCGCTATGTCATACGTCACGTATTTTCCTTCTTCAATCACTTTAAAAGTAGCTTTTTCGATTAAATCTGCCATATCCATTAATCCTAGATGTCTTAGCATCATCACTCCTGCCATTATTTGAGCTGTTGGATTCACTTTATTTTGACCCGCATACTTAGGCGCACTACCATGAATGGGTTCAAACATAGCGTACTCGTCTCCAATGTTCCCACTCGGTATGACTCCTAAACTTCCCACTAATCCTGCTGCGAGATCAGAGATTATATCTCCAACTAGATTGGGGCATACAAGAACATCATATAAATGAGGCTTTGTGACTAATTGATAGGCCATATTATCTACCATTGCATCCCATACTTCGAATTCTGGGTATTCTTTAGCTATCTCATAAAAAACATCCCTAAATAAACCGTGTGTCTCCTTGAGGATATTCGCCTTATGAACCGCTGTTATCTTTTTTCTTCCATATTTTTTAGCATATTCAAATGCAAAACGACATACCTTCTCACAAGCTCTTTTGGTGACAACACCTATACTCTCTGCTGCTATTCTATCTTCGTCTATGGTATTAATTCTATGCTCAATACCCGAGTAGAATTCTTCAGTCCCCTCTCTTATAACTACAATATCTACATCTGGAAACTTAGAAGAAAACCTCGGAATAGCCTTGGCTGGTCTAACAATTGCATACAATTTGAATTTTTGTCTAATAGCCACATTAACTGATCTATATCCAGTACCAACTGGTGTTGTAATCGGCCCTTTAAAGATAATTTTATTAACTTTTATACTTTCTAAGGTATCCTTCGGTAATGGATCTCCATACTTTTCATATGCAGGAATTCCAGCTTCTTTAATGTCCCATTGCACAGGAACTCCAAATAAGTCTGCTGCAGTCTCAATAATTTTCTTCGCAACGGCAACTATTTCGGGTCCTGTCCCGTCTCCAGGAATTAACGTAGCCTTGATAATAGGCATTAAATATCACCACTATGTATTTATAACTTATGTAGCTCAATATATCCGTCGACAAAATATAATCTCGCTTATTCATATTTACCATATTTGGATATTTATGTATGTATAATCGAGTTTAAATTTTTAGAAATTGTTAAGGTATATTTTGAGATTTTTTGTATCTTTATATAACGGTGTTAAAAAATGTCTGTAACCGACCTTCCTAAAGTCGAGGTTAAAAAAGGCCTTGACGAAGTTTATGTAAAGGAAACTTTACTAAGCTATATAGATGGAGCGAACGGTAAGCTTTATTATCATGGATATAGTATTGAGGACCTTGCTAAACATTCAACTTTTGAGGAAATCGCATTCTTAATGTGGTACGGTCGACTACCCAAAAAGGTTGAATTCGAAAAATTTGTAAATCTTTTAAAATCATATCGGTGGATCTCCAAAGATCTTGTTGAATACATGAAAACACTTCCAAAAAATGCGCATCCAATGGACGTTTTAAAGCTAGGTATTGCAGCTGTAGCGTTAGAAGATCCAGAACTAGAGGATATGTCGAGAGAGGCAAATATCAGAAAAGCCATGAGAATACTGGCCAAGGCACCTACAATCGTAGCTGCTTGGCATAGAATAAGAAACAACCTCGAAACAATAGAACCTTCTATGGATCTTAATCACGCGGCAAACTTTCTATATATGTTAAAAGGTGAAAAGCCCGATGAGTTCTCCGCGAGAATAATGGATGTGGCACTAATTCTTCACGCAGAACATGGAATGAATGCTTCAGCTTTCGCAGCCTTGGTCACGGGATCTACCTTATCAGATATTTACTCAGCAGTAGTTGCTGGAATAAGCGCGCTTAAAGGGCCATTGCATGGCGGTGCGAATGAAAGAGCGCTTAAAATGATTATGGAGATAGGCTCTCCAGATAAAGCCGAGGAATACGTGTTAAAGAAGTTAGCACGTAAGGAGAAAATAATGGGTTTCGGTCATAGGGTATATAAAGCATACGATCCTCGAGCTCGTATTCTTAAGGAATATGCAAAGCAACTGAGTGAAATGAAGGGTTATGAGCAATTATATAAAATTGCTGAGAAAGTAGAAGAGGTTGTTATAAGAGAGCTAGGTGCTACAAAAAAAGTATTTCCGAACGTTGATTTCTTCTCTGGTATAGTATATTATTCTCTAGGGATACCTCCTGACTTATTCACCTCGGTATTCGCAATTTCAAGAATCGTAGGATGGACAGCACACGTATTAGAATACTGGACAAGTAACAGAATAATTAGACCAAGAGCTCTCTATGTTGGTGAACTTGGTAAGAAATATGTTCCCATCGATGCAAGAGGATAAATTCTCCTTAGTCATGTTCTTACGTGTTTCTGCACCATTAATTTTTTGTTTTAAACTTCTAATATAATATGCTTAGCTATTTATGTATCAACGACCATTTTGCAAAGTGCTTCTTATCAAAAATTCTTAAAAATAAATAGGTAATATATTTCAATTAATATTTCACTATGGTTGATGCACATGAAATGGAAAATTGATTTCTCCCCCTCTTACTCCCTGCTTAAGGTAAAACTCAACCCGCAGGAAAAAATTGTAGCTGAACCGGGAGCTATGGTAGCGACTTTAGGTGACATAAAAGTAGAAACAAAAATGCACGGCGGAATAATGAAGGGGCTTCTAAGAAAAGCTTTGGGTGGCGAGGGCTTGTTTATGAATACCTACATCGCTGGGTCTAGAGGCGGTGAAATCTGGTTAGCACCAGCTTTACCTGGTGATATTACCTATATCGAACTGAAGAATTCTGAGATTCATGTACAAGATATGGCTTATTTAGCTCATCATGGAGATGTAGATATTAGTGTGAAGTTTAGAGGCTTTAAAGGTCTATTAGCCGAAGGAGAAGTATTCTGGTTAAAATTAAAGGGAACGGGAGGCGTGTGGGTTTCTGCATATGGTGGTTTAGACGTGATAGAGTTAGACCCAGGAGAAAGAGTCGTAGTAGATAACTTCCATGCTGTAGCAATCGATGCATCCGTAGATTGGTCGATCAAAAAATTTGGTGGATGGAAAACATTTTTCTTAGGCGGAGAAGGAATCGTCATAGAAGCTAAGGGCCCTGGTCGTGTGTTTGTTCAAACCCGTATATTGCCGCCATTTGCAAGATTGTTAACAAAGTATCTTCCAAAGCGTTAAAACTTTTTACTTTTAATTTATCTTCTTTTTGAATAGGGCATCAATCACTATATGGTAAATTCGAGGCGCGTACTGCTTCACTATTCCTCTATATAAAATTTTTTCTAATACGAATCCTTCTTGATCAGCAATACGAGTTAGAAGCTCTATTGGTTTATCGTATAATTCATTTTTTGGAAAAATATCATGATAATGAATTATGCCTCCAGTCGGCTTGATTACTTTTAATGCATACGGTAAAAAGCGCCATGTATTTGGTAGATATCCCATTATTACTCGATCTGCTATGGGGCCTAATTTTAAAGTTATCTCCCTACAGTCTCCAAGAATTGGAATTACTTTTCCTTCTACTTTATTAAGCTTAATATTCTCCTTAAGAAATTCAATTGCTACTGGGTTTATATCTATCGCATAAATTATTTTCGGATTAGCTAATACAGCTATTGGAATGGTAAAATATCCTATTCCCGCAAACATATCAACAATAGTTTCCCCTTCTCTGACAAGGCGAGGGATTCTCGCTCTTTCCTTTTTATTACCCTTTGCAAACATCACTTTGGCAACATCTAGTTTGTATAAACAATTATTTTCCTTATGAATAGTCACGGTATTTAGATCCCCCGCAATCACTTTTACACTCGGAAGTCGCATTTCCCCGCTTATTCCCTTAATCTTCCTACACACTGTTCTAATGTTAGGAAACTTCTTTAGAATAGCCTCTCCAATTATCTTTTCGTATTTAATTAGTTCTTCTCTCAGTTTAATTATCATTATATCCCCAATGATCTGATAAGATGATGGAAGAAGACCTAAAATGTCAGCTGGGATTTTATTACGCAGTTCATTCTTTATAATATCTTTCAATTTTCTTTTCATTTTTCATAAAACCCTCTGAGTAAGCTTAAATGATAGATGATGTAACTACCATGCATTACTTCTAATGAAAAAAAGGTAATTCACGTATTTAGCGATTTATGTTCTGCTTTTAAGATAGTATCTCACCGATAGATTAATTAGAAGAACTATTATTAGTAAGATAAACGCCGCTCCCCAGGCCTTTTGGTGCCATTCCTTATAGGGTGATAAAGCATAATCAAATATTAATAGTGGAAGAGCATCAACCGGATCAAATATTGATGAGACAACATTTGGATTACCAAATGCTGTAAATAGTAAAGGTGCCGCTTCCCCAATTACTCTAGCTAGAGCTAATAATACCCCAGCAACTATTCTTGGCCATGCTATTGGTATTGTAATGTACACTGTGACTTTCCATCTCGGAATCCCCAATGCTAATCCAGCTTCTCTAACATCCTTTGGTACAGCTTTAATGGCTTCCTCCGTGGTTCTTATAATGTACGGAATTGCAAGAATACTCAACGCTACAGCTCCAGCAAAAGCCGAAAAACCAAAATAAATTACGATAACCGCATATCCAAATATTCCAGCAACGATTGATGGTGTACCCGACAATATATCTACCAAACTTCTAACAAATTCTGAATAGCGTCCCTTACCGTATTCTCCTAAATACAATCCTGCAAAAAAACCAATTGGAAAACTCAGTCCCATCGTCAATGCTGCTAATATTAATGTACCTTCAATAGCATTCGCTATTCCCCCTCCTGGCTCTCCAGGAGGTTTTGGAAGCGATAATAAGAATTCAAGACTTATTGCTTGGATTCCATTAATTATTATAACTA
>JAHKLF010000076.1 GCA_029856615.1 Candidatus Njordarchaeota archaeon | reverse complement strand
TACCTGGAGACCCACCAATGAACTTAGCTGGCTTTGAGGAAATTCTAACATACGTTGGTGACTTCATTAAGAAAATCTTTGCTGAATAAATTCGCATCTTTTCTATCTTTTCTTTTTCTTTTTTAGCACTTGGGAATAAATTCATTAATTCTCGGGAGATAAATATGGTTGATTTAATCACATGTGGGGCCATTAATTGGGATATTTCTCTTTTTGTTGACAGATTTCCTAAGCTGGGAGAAGAAGTTCCAGTAAGAGAGATCAAGAGGGTATCTGGAGGAACTGCCGCCAATGTTGCTGTTGCCGCGGCGAGGATTCTAGGATCAAATAAGGTTGCATTCATTGGAGCGTTAGGCGACGATGATATCGGTAAGATCCAAATTAGGATTTTAGAGGATGAGGGGGTAATAACCTCGGGAATAAAGATAATTAATGGTGTAGAATCTGGACAAGCTTACATCGTAATTGACGCTCAAGGAAGGAATGTCATTCACACTTTTTTTGGAGCGAATCTAAGGTTTGGGCCAGAAGCTTTGATGGAGGAGCAAATATTGAGATTAATCAGGGAAAGTAAAGTAATTGTGATCATGGATCCTCCACTTGAAACGGCTGAGAAATTAGCTGAGATTGCACATAAAGATGGTGAAAGGATAGTTATTTGGGATCCTGGGGTATATGTTGAATATGGTCTAGAAAAATTAAGAGAAACATTGCGAAATGTAGACTACTTTATCCTTAACCACTTAGAATACGAGCACTTATTGGGAACTAGTGAGCCTAAAAAAGTAGGAGAAAAGCTATCAGAAATAAACCCTAATATCGTTGCGATTATTAAGCATGGTGAAAAAGGATCATTCTTAGTAAAAGAGCGTGGTGCAGAGCTTCACTGGCTAGCTGCTATTCCACTAGAAAAACTAGGGCTAAAAGTTGTCAACACAGTGGGGTGCGGAGATGCCTTCATAGGCGCTTTTGCATCAGCAAAAGTTCTAGGTTTTGATGATTTAGAGGCATTAAAATGGGCAAATACTGCGGGAGCATTTAAAGCTACTAAGATAGAGACAAGGGGTAGTCCTAAGAAAGATGAACTATTAGATTTATTAAGGAAAGCTGAAGCTTTAGGAATTTGGAGGTGATCTTAATGAAAAAAAGCGGAGTTCTTAATCCGGATATTTTGTGGGTGCTAGGTAGTTTAGGTCATACAGACATGCTTGTTATTTCAGACGCGGGTTTGCCTATACCAGAGTTTGTAACTAGAATAGATCTCGCTTTAACTAAGAATATTCCACGATTTCTGGATGTACTGAGGGTGATTCTCGATGAGATGAAAGTCGAAAAGGCTATAGTTGCAAAAGAGATGAAGGAGAAGAGTCCCCACATGTATGAAGAGGTGAAAAAATTACTAGGTAATATACCCATGGAAGAGGTAACACACGAAGAATTTAAGGAAATGGTTAGGAATGCTAAATGCGTTATAAGAACCGGAGAATTTACCCCTTATGCAAACATAATACTTGTCGCTGGAGTGGTATTCTAAAAATATATTATCGTGATAATTGATTAATAACTCCACTTTCATAAGCGAGTTTTTCAGCCTCTTCGTATTCCAATTTTTTCTCGTGCAAGATAGTATACCTTTCTGGCCTGATAGATGGAGCAATCATTAATGCTTCTATTAATTCATGTTTATTAATTCCTAATTCGTAAGCAGTTGTTGGGGCATCTATGCCTCTTAAGAATTCTCGAACCTTGCTCCATCTCTCATCTCCTCTATAATATAACATGAGAATAGTTCCAACGCCACATTGTTCTCCATGTAAAGCGGGTCTAAGGGCAATTTTATCCAGGGCATGTGAAAAGAGGTGTTCAGATCCACTACCTGGACGGCTAGATCCGGCGATACCCATAGCTATTCCACTACTAATTAATGCTTCAACAACTGTTCTTATAGCTTCGGTACCTCCCTCAGCAAGCAAATGCTCATTTTTCATTAAATGCTCAGCGCTTAGTCTAGCTAAGTTTGCTGCGTATTCTCCATAATATTCCCCTCGTACTCTATGAGCCAGAAGCCAATCTTCGACTGCGTTTAGATTTGCTATTACATCCCCAACGCCTGCTCTATAGAAACGAGGCGGTGCTTTAGAAATAAGTTCTATATCCGCTATTACGGCTATTGGGGGACTTGCTTTTAATGAATATTTTCCGCGTCTTTCAACTAGTGATGCAAATGGAGATGCTATTCCATCATGAGAAGCTGTTGTTGGAACACTTATAAATAGAGAATGAGTCTTCTTTGCTATAACTTTTCCAACGTCCAGATTTTTTCCACCGCCAATTCCTATAACGGCATCGAATTCGAATTTACGGTAAATCTCATATCCATGGTTTGCATAGAGCATCGATGGCTCTTCTACGTATAATGCCTTGGTATTAATTGAGTGTTTTTCTAATAGTTCACGTATTCGCTTACCAGCGAGTTTCCATGTGGTATAACCCACAGTGAGTAGAGCGTTTTTGATACTAAGAGAGTCAACGACTTCTAATATGGAATCTAATATGTCCTCGCCTACAATAATTAGCGAAGGTATTCTGATGATATGTTTACGCCCTACTAGTCCAAATTGAATACTATTGAACGATTTTAGTAAATGCGTCATACTGTACACAATTTTCTTCTTGGCATCAGAAAGATTCGATCGTTTATAAAGATGGACTCTAACAACAATGCACTAACTGTATATTACTAACATCAATTAATACCTATATAAAACATACTGAATTTGTAGGATGTAAGGTGGAAATCAGATTTAAAAGAATTCCTCCAGAGTCACTGTTTTCTTCTTTTCCTCCCAATATTCTCCAGTAAGAACTTTTTTAATGAATTTGAAATCTCTCTCTAGGGCATCTCGTAACCGAGGATTGTACAATGCAGCAGCTGGATGATAAGTGGGAATAACAATTACATTAAAATCATTAAGAGTTAAATTGAACAACCGCCCACGGACTTGGGATATACCAGAAATATCGATACCCGCTTTACTAAATAAGTATAGTGTGCTATGCCGCCCCAAAGTTACAATTATCCTTGGAGATATCACTTTCATTTGTTTATCAAGATAAGGAGAACAGGCAGCGATTTCATCTGGTCGTGGGTCTCTATTATTAGGTGGCCTACATTTCACCACATTTGTTATATAGACATCCTCTCTTTTTAGTCCGAGGGACGTAATTAATTGAGTGAGAAGTTTACCAGCAGCGCCTACGAAGGGTCTTCCCTGAATATCTTCGTGGTAACCGGGGGCTTCTCCTATAAACATTATTTCTGCATTAGCGTTTCCTTCACCAGGTACAGCTTTATTTCTATGTTGCCATAGTGGACATTTTTTGCAATTTAAGATTTCCTCAGCTATCTGACGTAGAACATCTTCCTTATTCAATAGAGCCACCTCGTTGCTCCTAATTAACAATATCATTAGATAGGCAAACTAAAAAAGTATTCTTATCCCAAATAGAACAAATTATATTACATAAGAGATACATCGTTATCATGATGATGTCTAGCGGCGCTGATTTATGATAAATGAGCCTGGGGCTGAATAAGGAGTGTTGAATTTTAAAAGAAATAAATCTTTAATGATGGGATTTCTGATAGGTCTTCTCTTGCAAATTTTATTTTACATGCTAACTAATAAAATTCTCCTAGAGCACATATTGATAATTATTCTCACGATTTACGGTATTCGATTCTTATCGGGTATAGGTATTTTCTCGACGTATCTTATGATATGTAGCGAGCTTCTAAAGAGATTATCACCATACATGAAGAGAAAAAGACAAGCAGCAAGGAGATTAGTACTGACGCTAAAAATCCTTGGAGTTTTTATTTTCATGGCTTTAGTGATTATAGTTACTCTGAGTATTATCATAATGGAGGGTGTTGGATACGTATCATTATTCATAGGAGTCGCAGTATCGATAATGACGCTTTATATTATCCCTATCTGGAAAGAAGATAGAACTTTTAAACCCGAAGAAACATTCTTAACAAAGATAAAAGGAATGCTAGGAAGCCTTTATCTAAAAATTAAGAAAGGATACTACAAATACTTTACAGGAGATTATCTCAAGGCTTATAGTATAGAATACCTACTCTACAGAACAAGGCTTGATGAATTCAGATATAAATTAGCGTTCTGGCTTTTGCCACTATTAGTTATCAGTACTACTCCGCTCCTCATCTTGACGATCCCGTTATGGGTAATCCTACCACGTATTCTTGCGAAAAGAGAAATAACAGCCGTAGACAAATTTTTGATTACAGCAGCAGGAGGTTTTTCTCTTATTTATCTTACGTATAAAGCTTACGTGGATCTAACGATACCAAGTTTAGTTTTGCATTGGAATATTCCTTACATAATTGGCTTAGCAATATCTTTTTTCATCTTTCTCCGTGCTATGTTCTTTAAATGATGTTTAAGGTAACTACAATCAGAAGAAAGAGGACAATTATCACATAAAGGACTTTTTCTACAATGCTCTTTAGCGTGTTTCACGAAGAGAGCTCTTAGCTCTTTATAAACTCGTAAATCATTAGGGATTTCTTCCTCAATGAGTTTTTGTATATCATCATACTCATTAGTCACCTTAAAACCTAATCGAGATAGGATTCGTATCGTAAATTTATCAATAGGAAAAATGAGTTTATTAGCGGCATAAAGAATGATATTATCCGCCGTTTCCTTGCCAATGCCTTTAATTTCGAGGAGCCATCGCCGTAGATCTTTAGTATCCAACTCGAATAATTTTTTGAGTTCACCATTAAAATCATCCAATAATTTCGAGATAAAATTCTTTATCCTCCTAGCTTTGATGCGATGAAAGCCGGCTGGCCGCAATATATTCGCTAAATCTTCTTCATCAAGGTTCGCTAAGCATTGAACATTAAGAAGACCAGATTTCTCTAGTTTTCTGATAGCTTTTTCAGCATTCTTCCAATTCGTTCCCTGAACAAGCAAAGCTCCAATTATTATTTCTAATGGATTATCCGCTGGCCACCAATTTTGAGGCCCGTAATGCTGATATAATTTATGAAAGATCCTTAGTATATTCATCGCTCCTACACACTTAGAAAAGCAATGATCATCCTTTTGCTTTCTTTTTTACAGCATCATAGATAGCTCTTTCAAGGAGATATGAAAGTGTATCTGGATCAGCATAACCCGGCAGATACTGTCGATATACTCTATCATATACCGCTTTTATTCCTATATATGTACCACCGCTTATTCTCGACAGAGTCTTTAAGAGTTGAGTAGGTGCAAGGAGACCGTTCACGCTGAATTTTTCTTCAACATCAAAAGTGTTTATAACTACCAACGGAATATGTGATTTCCTTATGATAAAACCTACTGATAATAAGTCCGCTTGTGCTTCATTGGCTAGTTCCTTTCTTAAAAACGGGTTGAGTGGTGTACGAAGAGGAACATTTGCTAGACCGTCACTGATAAGAATTATGATCGGGATAATTCCTGGATTTCTTATTGTTTCGAGCTTGATTACCTGTATGGCCTTTAATAAACCATCAGCTAAGGGCGTTCTTCCTCCAAGTTTTAACTTCAATATGCTGTTAACTATTATCTTAACGTTTGTTGATGGATGATGAATAATCTGCGCTTCATCTCCTCCACAAGCTATCAAAGCGATTTTATCCCTCATTCGCCAACTCATTTGATATATTTTCTCGAGAACTCTAGCAATACTCCTAATATACCTCTTCATACTATGACTAACGTCCAGAACTATAACTAGCAAAGCTCTAACACGCATAGCACGAACTTTAACTCTAATATCTTGTGGCTTTACTTTAAGAGGTTTAGCATCACGTGCTCCCGTTCTAAGAACAGCAGCTCTTATGGTCGGTATGAGAGCAATGTCGGATTTAGAGCCCTTAGGGAGTTCATATTTAATATAATGTCCTCTTGAAGTCTTAGATAATGTCAAGGCTCGTCTTCCCGCCAAAACACCGCGCCCTAATCTTATCCTTATTTTTCTCTTTCCTGATTTTGGTATAAAAGGAGAGAGAATGCCCGTGGGGAAAAACGGAAACATTTCAATAAGTCGGGTTTCTAGTTTACTTTTGGATTTCCCATAAGTGGGGTATGGTTGGGGAATACCTTCAGCTTTTGGACTTTCTATTAGTGGACGCTCTCCCATACCAACTTTTTCGGTATGTTTCGTTAGAGATCTAAGCCTAAGTTTTTTCGCGAAACTTGATATAGCATATGTTATTCGATCGACAATTCTTCCTTTTGAAGGCTTTTTTATAGCGCTTTTTGGCTCCTTTGGGGATACACTTACCCTTTTTTCGGCTTTTCGTGATAAGATATAATCTTCTTCGAGTTCTCCCTCTACAATGCTTTTTGGCGGTGCACGTTCGAGCAAAGAAGTGTCTTTTTCAAGTTCTAGTGTCTTTTTTATTGATTTCTTTGCGCGCTTAAATGCCTTTACAATTTCATGTTGAGTTGGCGGAGGCAATGTTCCTGTTCTTCTGGTCCTATGCTGAAGAACATATTTGGCTGCAAGAAGAATATCTTCTTCAGTAACAATCTCTCTTTCATTGTAAGCAGCGATTGTCTTAGCAACAATGCTTATTGTGATATCTGGTCTATGACCATCAATCTCTAAGTCGGCGCACATTTTTGCTACGGCAAAAAGAATCTCTCTAGGAATAATAACTCGACTTAATCTCTCTCTTGCTCTAAGAATCTTATTCATTAATGCCTTTTGCTTTTCCTCGAATTCCTTCCAAATCTCTAAGGGATTATGATAAAATCTCTCATTTATCTTAATAATTTCAACGCGTTTCCTTACATCTTTAATAGTGCCGACAGAGACGCTCATCGCGAATCTATCTAATAGCTGTGGTCTCAGCTCGCCTTCCTCGGGGTTCATCGTGCCAACTAGGATGAACCTCGCCGGATGAGATATGCTTATACCTTCTCTCTCAACATAATTCCAGCCAGAAGCAGCCGCATCAAGAATAACATCAACAATATTATCCGGCAGCAAGTTGACCTCATCAATATAGAGAATATTCCTGTTAGCCCTAGCCAAAACACCAGGCTGAAAAGCCCTGAGACCCTCCCTCAAAGCCCTCTCAATATCAAGAGAGCCAATAACCATGTCCTCGGTAGCCCCAATAGGCAAC
>JAHKLF010000075.1 GCA_029856615.1 Candidatus Njordarchaeota archaeon | reverse complement strand
CAACATTATCTCTGTATGTATGCATTCTTAAACACGCTGATTTGATATATCATATCTACATATACATAATGAGTATTAAATTATTAGCCTTCGACGCGTTGGCATTACTTTACTCCCCCATATCCTTAAGTATTGATTCCAGATCTCGTTTTGATATCTTACCTACAAACTTCTTGTTTCCAATGATTAGAGCGGAGTATTTATTAATTCCATTAAGTTTTGTTAATAATTCCCCAAATAAAGAGTCTACATTAATAATCCTGATTTCTAAGCCTATTTTATCCGCTATTTCCCGCACAGTATTCAATAAATCACGATCCTCTTCAGGGATAAATTCCTCTTCAATTCTTCTTTGTTCCACCCTTAGGCACCACAAATGTTTCTTATCATATTCTAATAAAGATGAATTCGGTGCAAGACTAATCTTTCTCTTTCTTATAAACACCTTCACTTTCATATCTTTTTTACTCAATGAGTTCACCTCAATCTTGATAGCTAATAGAAAACACAGCAACATGGACTTTATAATGATTTTATCGAGAAAATTAGATATCCCTAAGAGCCCCTTAGATTTAATTTAAGTAGAGAAAATTAGACAACTAAACATCCCAATTTAAAGAAAAATTGTTAGTTAGAGGTTGTGTATTCTTTAGGGAAAAACATTAAAATATCTTATTACCTATTGATTTCTCAAAGACTATTACAGTGATAAGAATTGCGAATAGGAAGATTTCAAGTTATGGCTGTCCTACAGGCAGCAAGAGCGTATGTGCTTGGTATGCCTTTATATCTCGCCAAAAGTTGGGGATTAAACCGAGCAATATTCTATGCTGCTGCAAAACGCGGTTTTAAAAAAGTACGATTGCCCAGAAGACCCGCAAGAACCATAGCTGAATTGAGGGAAAAGCCAATATTAAAGGCAAAACATGTTCAATTTTTAGGTGATGAAGCAGCGTTTATTACGGAAGTCGGTGGGAAAATGTATTTTACGATAGGTGGAAAACCTCAAACAGAGGAAGATTTTCGCAGGCAAATAGAATCTCGCTTTGCGCCTATCTTTGATAAAATCTGGAAGGAAGCTTTAGAAATCGTTAGAGAATTCGCTCCTGAAATATTACTCTCCCAGAGAGGCTTCTTTAATGAAGTTTATAAACCCCTACGTGACGAATTAGCCGAAAAATGGTCAAAAATGGTTGAAGAGGCAAACAAATCTGTGGAGTAAGTGATTAGAATACAGCTAACATTAATAAGATGCACTATGGTATAATTTATTGAAGAAGGGTTAAAATTTTCCATGCAATGTCATAGAACACATCTTTACGTCCTTTAGTTGTAGTTTTGCTGAATTCCCCTTTGAAGTATTTACTCATTATATCCTTATCATAGGGTATCTCAGCTATTACAGGAACTGCGAATTTTTCTGCAACGTCATATATCAACTTCCGTTTTCCTCCGGGCATTGTTGCTTTATTTAGGACGATATACGCAGGTTTTTTGATTTTCTTTGTGAGTTCTAATAACATAGATAGATCATTAGCTCCCAACGGTGTGGGTTCTGTAACAGCGATTACTATATCACATTGAGCAAGAGCTACATAAATGTTTGCACCTGTACCAGGAGCTGTATCTATAATCATTATATCAAAATCTCCCTTCATGGATAAAGCTCTTTGAATTGTCTCTAAAGTCGCATTTACGTATTGCTTAAAACCTGGTTTTAATTCCCCCTGCAAAATATTCAGTCCGTTTACCTCCATTTCATATATGTTACCCATACTAGCGAAATACTCCTCAATAGCGCTTACGGGACATACATAAAAACATGCTTTACATCCGCTGCATAATTCCTCATGTAGCTCCGGTATCCTTCCAGGCAGTCCCATCAACGCATGCTCTGGACAATTATCAACGCATAAGTTACATTTTACGCACTTATCCTGCCTAATTTTTGGTCTAAAAGCTAACATCTCAGCTACTTTTCTTCTCTCAATTGAAAGAAGAAGATGCTCGACCGGTGATTCGACATCAGAATCTACAAGTAATACTTTTTTACCCATCTTAGCGTATCTCATCGCCAGATTCACTGCAACCGTACTTTTTCCAGTACCTCCTTTGCCGCCAGTTACACCTATTATTATTGTTTTTCTCATCTTTCCCACCAAAGTTTATTCTATGATATTTCTTTCTCTTAGAACAGACAATAGATGAAAGTATATCTCCTTAAGAGCCTCAGAAGCTTTACTCCGAGGTCTATATTCTATTAATGGTGCCATATTAGAATAAGCCTCTGGAATAGATTTATCATAGGGGACATATCCAAGAATATCTAGAGCGTTGTTCTCTGCCCACTTCTCTATTTCTATAATAAATTCCTCATTAATATTATATTTATTAATTATAATACCTACTGGTATTCGAAAATGCCTAGTTAATTCTAATAACCTGTTAGCGCTATTCAGAGAGCTCCTAGTGGGCTCTATAACAATAATTGTATAATCTACTCCTATCAAAGATGATATAACTGGGCAACCAATCCCAGGTGCCGCATCAATGATTACGACACTTTTTTCATCGCTTTTAATGTATTTTTTCACCCTTTCCCTAAGAAGATCAACGAGTAAACCCGAATTCCTTCTACCTAGCTCAAGCCTTCCAGAAATAATAATACCATATTTTGTTTCAAATTCCAAAATATCTCCCGTTTTTATTTTCTCATAGTTAATAGCTCTTACTGGACAGATTATTCCACATGTTCCGCATCCCTCGCATAATTCCCTGATGATCAATGGTCTTCCATCCCTATTTTTGATGGCTTTAAACTGGCATACTTCTAAACACTGCATACAATATGTACATTTTTCATAATCAATAACCGCAATTCTACTTTCTGATAAAGCCTCTTTCGCCCTTAATATGCCATGGCCCATAGCTATAATGAGATCTGGTGCTTCAACATCGGCATCTACGCCAATAACATTAAACTTGTTAGAATTAAAAAGAAAGATTAGAGAAGAAGAAATCGTTGTCTTTCCGGTTCCTCCTTTGCCACTAGCAACAACAATTTGTAAAACCAAAACCAAACCTCCTATTATCTGTAATATTCTAATGCTTGCTTGAGAGGGATACCCGGATTAACTCTAATAATCCGTATTCCAAATGATTGAAGAGCCCTAAGAGCATTGGGACCTATCTCGGGAGCTAATACGGCGTGAACACCCATACTAGCTAACCACTGTGCTACAGTTATGCCAACGCCTCTCCCACCCATAGCATACTGATTATTGTAAATATTGAGAGATATTATTTGCTGATTCTCATAATCAACTATAGCAAAGAAAGCTGCTCGAGCAAATCTAAAAGCCACAATAGATTCTAAACCGTTATTATTATCTAGGGGCACAGCTATTCTTGGCATTTCTCTCACCTTATATCCATAGAAAACCAACTAATCGCCCTTTATAAATTAGCGTAACTCTTATGCCGCTTGGTGTGTACCACTGATCACCGATCTCGATTTCCTTTAAAGGAACATTCTCCCACAACCAACCTACAACATTTCCATTATGAATAATAAGCATTGTATTTCCTCCAAATGGACCATAGCCAGCGGGGCTTAGCGATGCACTAGATAGGACACTCTTAGCTCTTTGTACGACGTCTATGGAAGATTGAGTAGACGGGGGTTGAGGAACTTGCGAAACGTTTCCATACTGAGGATAATTAAGATTTTGCCAATATCCATACCATCCACTATAATATCCCCCATAGTATCCCGACCAAGCCCAATATCTCCAACACCATGGTCTAGGCCACCACCATCTACCCCATCTACGCCAACCTCGTCCTCTTCCACGCCACCACATGAACGTCACCATTATTACAAATCGATTTATAATATTACCATCTATATATTATATAAGACTATGATATAAATCTTTTTGGCATTCTGTACAACACTCTTGGTGAATCGCTCGTAAGATATGTACTAGCCTACATGATCCTTCTAACGATTTCTTTTAACCTATCCTCAACATTAAATTCTTTTGCGAGCCCCCATAATCTATTTTTATTAATTAGATCCCATGAATTTTTAATCATAGATATCACGTCTCTTAAATCCCTATTCCCAATGTAGTATGTAAGCTTCGCTATTATAAGGTCTTCTGGCCCCTGTAACCAAGTTTCAGCATTAAAAATTTTTACTCTTCGACGTCCTTCGAATGCTAGGACATTTAGTTTATGATAAACTCCTTGCGAATTGACCCTAAAAGTATGATCTTCATCTAGAATAGTTATATGCGTTTTTCTTTTAGTGCCTCTAATATGGAGTTGCATTCTCCAATTACTATAAATTTATTCTCAAAAAATAATCTGCAGAGATATAGTATTTTTTCTCTATTAGAACAGCAATCATCTATAATTGCATTAATATCTTGAGTCACTCTGGGTTCTCCATAGTAGATAGCAGCCAAACCTCAAACGATTACATAATCGACGCCGCTAGATTCTAATACCTCAATAACGCGTTTAGCAAAATCCTTAAAACTTCATGTTTCCTCCTCTTCCTCATCTCAACCCATAGATCAATAAGCATAGCTGCTAACACTAGTCTCTTCTCCGGTGATAGCCTCCTCTTGTCACACTTAATACTTTCTATATGCCATAATATGTCCTCGGGAAGCTCAAATTTACGCCCTCGCTCTCTCGCCACAATTAAAAACTAAAACATTTTTTAGTTAAAGTGGCATAAGCCTAAATAACATCAGAGTTTTTAAAAAATAAAAGTTATAAACTGATGCAGATGCACTATAGCGCTGAGATTTTTTTATTTAGCTATCCATGAAACTAGATAATTTAAAGCTAATCTCTGAATTCAGATTCATTTTCACTATTAATTTGACGTATAAGATGCAGCTAGATCTCACATCAATAAGTAGCAGAGAAAGCTTGCTTAATAATAGCTTATTCTCTCATCACCGAAATACGAGTTACTTAGCGTAAAATTTATTAAACATCATGTTGAATTATTATAATTCCTAAGACGACAGAGGGGCTGGATATGCCATTAATCCTCTATTTATTTTAATTTCCGTATTTCTGGCCATGATATGGAGTGTGATTAATGTGAAGCTAAGGCATTACGCTGAATTGTTTAAACTAAAACAGACATTCCTTCTCGTATACTCGGGAATCTTTGGATATTTAATCGCAGCTGGGCTGAACATCGATTTAGTCAAACTAATATTATTCATGATTGCGAGTACGCTTTCAATATCCGGAACTACTGGTCTTAACATGTATTACGATAGGGATATAGATGCAATAATGCTTAGAACACGTAATAGACCACTACCAGCGAACAAACTAGATCCAAATGAAGCATTTGCTGTCTCAATGACATTAACGGTAATGGGTATAGCTTTAGGTTTTTTAATTAATTATTGGGTAGGGATAGCTATCTTACTAGGATTCCTAATAGATGTTTACGTATATACGGTTTTCCTGAAAAGAAAAACTCCTTTAAACATAGTTATAGGAGCAATAGCTGGAGGAATGCCAATTTTTGGTGGATACATGGTTTATACGGGATACCCAACGTTGAAAGCTGTTTTTCTACTCCTAATTATTGCTATTTGGGCGATGCTTCACATTTGGTATATAGCAATCTATTTCATAGAAGATTATAGAAAAGCGAATATACCAATGTTACCTATTGTAGTTGGCGAAAAGAGTACTATCTACGTGAGTTTTATCGGTATATTTATGCTGAACTTTATTGTATTTGTCATGTTCTATTTAAACTACGCAACGATTTATGCCATTCTTACATCGATAGTATTCAGTATAATCATTTGTATTGCGTTAATCAGATTTCTTAAAACGGCTGATAAAAAATATGTCAGGCGCGCTTATAAGCTCCTAAGTCCTTATCAGGGGGTTCTTCTAATAGTATTTCTGATAGAAAAAATCTTTCTCCTATAACCATTATCAATTAAACTGGAGATAACTCTGATTTTCACTTTCTATTTCTTCTAGATGACCAAGCCCCAACAAGAAAATTTTAATTATAATTATAATTTTAATTATAATTGAGGTGATTAAAAGTGTCTGTTTCTACCATAACAATTTCCGCTAAGATCAAGAAAAGACTAATGAGATTGAAGGGAAATAAAAGTTGGGATGAATTTTTCGAAGAAATTATAGAGAAGCTGGAGACCCAAAAGCTCGTAGAGGAAGCTAGGAAGTTTCAGGAAGAGTTTAGATTGAGTGAGGAAGAAGCCGAAAAAATGCTTGACTTATTATGTAAAAGTAGGCGCGAATGGAGGTTTAGATATCCATGAAAAAGGAAGTTGTTATCGATACATCTTATTTGATAATGCTATTAAAGCAACAGAAGGTAGATATCTTGGTCAGAGAGTACATTCCCTACATCGTTGACATCTCGCTTTACGAATACTTAAGAGGAGAGTATTATCTCGGCCGAGATGTTGATAAAGCCAAGAAGTACCTAGAGAAAATATTTAATATTATCCGCTTAGATAACAAGATAATTCTAAAGGCATGTGAAATATGGAGTAAACTTGCTAAGAAAGGAGAATTAATACCGGAGCCAGATATAATTATCGGCGCAGCATGTATTATCAATGATATTCCTCTTCTAACTCTAGATGAAAAAGATTTCAAACGATTAGAAGAATATGGATTAAAATTAGAAAAAACACGCATAATATAGTTGTTAATGAACGAAAATGAGCCACGATATTCCTCATGCATAGTTATAAGCATGCTGAACATAATTTAATAATGTTCATCTAGATATTATGGATTCTCAATTATCTTAATCAAAAATCTTATGAGAGCATTAAACTTATTATTCGACGTAAGTTTCCTCCTCTTAGCAAATCTGTATCCGACCCATAATAATGAATCTATGTGCAATGGGGGAATACCAACGATTCTTGAAATCCGATTCCAGAATCCCATTATATCATCCTGCACGCCCAATTTTCTTGAAATACACTCAATTCTCTTATCAACTGGTATTGGTGCATCCCACGGCATAAGGATCTCTTTCCCTAGACAGATTCTTAAACCATAGTTAAACATCTTAACAGCAAAAGTAACAGTCTTAGAATATTTATTGGGCGATAACTGCTTAGACAACATGGATAATAATTCAGACTGATTTTTAATGAAAAACTCATAATTCTCCAATAT
>JAHKLF010000074.1 GCA_029856615.1 Candidatus Njordarchaeota archaeon | reverse complement strand
AGTTACTTAATACTGATAGCTAGGGAGTACAGATGTTCGAATTCGCTTCTCTTGAATATATGAAAGAGGTCCAACGCCGATCAAACGCGGACCAAAAATATAGAGATCTGAGCAAAGAAGAGACAGCGTCATATCTATTCATACTTGAACCTGAACCAGAGAAGGGAGTCACTAAACGATTTATTATCGGATACATTGTCGTACGAGGCGAAATAGTAGATGTATGGGTTGATGAACCCAGAAAAACTGATTTCGTTATATCTGGGAAGTATGGTGTATGGGTAGATATTCTACTAGGAAAACTAGGGGTCACACGTGCTTTCTTAATGAGGAAACTAAAAGTCAGAGGAAACTTCTTGAAACTAATGAAGTATCAAAAATCAACGGAAAGATGGCTCGAAATACTAAGAACAATCCCCACGAGGTTTCATGGAGAGTATGAGAAGTTTAATATAGAGGGAAAAGAGTATGAAAGCGGCAGTCTTTAAGGGCACAAGAGAAATAACCATCGAAGACAGGCCTATTCCTGAGATCGGAGAGAACGATGTCTTAGTTAGAGTTGCTTATTGTGGCATATGCGGCTCTGATGTTCAAGCCTACAAGATGGGGAATTATCCTGAGGATATAGTAATCGGGCATGAAATTGTGGGATACATAGAGAAAGTAGGAAGAAATGTAGATAATTTGGAAGAAGGCGCATGTGTTGTTGTAAATGCGCTTATACCTTGTGGTGAATGCTTCTATTGTAGACAAGGCAGGTCCAACTTATGCAACTCCTTGGATCAAGTTGGTATAACCAGAGATGGCGGGCTAGCGGAGTATATCTCTGTGCCATCAAGGGCAATTCATGAGTTAGCAGATGACAAAGATCTTTATAAGTATACTCTAGTTGACCCTCTATCAAACGTTCTACACGCGATTTATCTTTCATCATTTAAGCCCCTTAATATTACACTTGTTCAGGGAGCTGGGCCCATAGGATTACTGACTATTAATGTTCTAAAAAATTTTGGTGCGAGAAAAATACTAGTATCCGAAATTTCTCCTATGAGATTAGAACTAGCCAAGAGAATTGGTGCTAGCCATCTTATTAATCCGCTGGAAGAGAACATCTTTGAAGTAATTGACTCAGAAACCGATGGGGAAGGAGTTGACATAATCTTTGATTGCACAGGTGCTCCTGAAGCTATACAAGCGAATGCCACTCTAGTTAGAAAGGGTGGAGAAATAATTGTAATTGGAATATGTGAAGTGCCCGTTAATTTTGATTTCTTCACGCTCGTTTACCATGAAATAACAATTAAAGGGTCATATGCTCAAAGAATCATTGAGTATGATGATGCGATCAAGATGATTCAGAAACATAATATACGGTATCGGGATGTAATAACTAAGATTGTTTCATTAGATTCTGTTATCGATGCCTTCAAAATCTTAGCTTCCAAAAAACCTATAGAGGGCAAAATTGTAGTTAATATTTTCTAAAAAAGAATTTTTAACAGTTACTCAAATGTCAAATTTAGGCTAGAATCTTAATTCTAATGAATTAAGCATTCTCATAATAATTTAGCGAATCAATATTTAAATTGCAAATTAAATAAGCAGAATTTGAATCAAAAAATTGATGTGAGGTGCCATGGAACTAAGCCATATTGCTCTCTTATTGCTACCACTGGGGATTAATTTTGCATTCATAAGATTAAGTTTTATGAGCTGGTATGAGAGAGAGCTCAAACTAAGAAATGTGCTTTTACAAGGTTTTGGATTAGCATTTTTAATGACAATTATCATGGGACTTATAATTTACACAAACTTGATTTCGGAGGAATTATCATTTATATATCAACAGATAATAATATCCGCTTTCTTCTTAGGCATTGCTCAATTAGTATTCTCGCTATTTTGGATAAGAAAAGGGGTACATACAGCATTTTTAGTTGTCACCGTAGCTTCATATATCTCAATTCTATGGTTGCTGTTTCCGCTAATATACATAAATATCCTTCCGTTAAATGAATTACAAATCCTATTAGCATCGTATTTCAGTGGAGCTATTATAGGTACGATATTACCAATTGCCATAGTAGAAGAAATACGTCCCAAGGAGGGAATAACAACAATCTCGGTAGCAACAACCGCATTGTCGGCAGCCGATGCAGTATCTAAAGTTTTGATTCACCAATCCGTATTTCCATCGTTCATAATACAAATAGTCATATTCGCAGTCTCATTTATACTATCAGGATTCTTTTACAGTCGTTTGACTAAATAATGGTAAATAAGAAACTAAATCCATTATTAATAATATTTATTTTTCTGGAAAGCTACTTTTACGGTTTTCAGGAATATCTAGTGTATCCTTGCTGGGCATTAATCAATGAAAAGAATCATTATCTTTCAGAAATTATCAAAAATCGTTATATAATATAATAATTATTAATGTAGAATAATAGTGAAGTCACTCTTATAAGAATTTATCTTGGAGGTAACACGTCGTTGATTTTTAAAAGGAAAAAGAAAAAAACAATGAGTATTAAGGATCTGGTTGAAAAAATCCGCGCAATTAGAGACCTAATAGATATGAGAGGTAGTCTATCTCCAAGCGAGTTACGTGACTTACTGAGATCTATTGCGGAATCCGTGGTGAATCTCTCCGATATTGAGAGAGATCGCCTTGCCAGGCAGATAGATGAATTATTTGATGAGAAAGTATCAATTAGAAAAGGATGGAGAGAGGAAAAGGTACGTACAATAAAGAGTCTTTTAAAAGAGATTTCTATGTATCCGAATAAAAAAGATCCAATGTTACGACCAAAGATTCTGCGTGCAAAGCAACTAGATATGCAAATTAGAATGGATGATGCCTCGATCGAAACTATGCTACAAATTAGGGATATTATCGTTGATACTATAAGACGTGGCGTTGAGCCAAGCGAGGCTTGGTCCTCTATAATAAGAATAACAAGCGTTATGACTAGTTTCGCTGAGGAATTAAATGCTATGAGAATGGAGTATGAAGAAACGCTTTCTGAAGTCATGCCGGATGTTTCTGGACTAATGGAAACATATGGAGTAGCAAAGGAAGAGAAAATTGTTGCAGAAGAGAAAGCTAAAGCCGAGGAAGAGGAGGTTAGAGAGCTCATAGAACGTTATGGATCAGAATAGGTGATAATAGTGTCTGCAGAGCGTGAGGAAATTATAGAGCTCATAGACACTATTATCGATAGGGTAAAAGATAAGGCTGTCGACTGGTGGTGGTTAGAGCAGGGCAAGGCGCCTATCATCAAAATAACAATTTTTGAGAAGGCTGGTAATGAAGTGACTCTCTATGAAAGTCCAAAATTATCTCTTATTGCGGCTTTACGAAAGATTAGGGATAATTTTAGAGAATTAGATAAATGTCCTCAGGAGGATAAATTTAAAATTTTAAGAAGATTGTATTACGACTTTTCTCGCATCCAAAAAGCACTCACTCGAATTATAGAAGTTGATCAAATATTAAAAGAACACGATTATGTTATTTCCAGATTAAGTCAAATGAGTGATGAAGCAGAATCCCTACGGAATAAAGTATTTTCCCTCATTAATAGCATTAGAGATTCATTATTAATTGATGATGATAATTGGGCATTAGAAATTAATAAGTTTATAAAAGAATTAAATCAAATTAAGAAGGAAATGGAAGAATTTATTATTAGAAAAGAAGAAAAAAGGCTAGTTATGGTGGAGAAATCTAAGGAAAAAGAAGTAATGATGGAGGGGGCTTAAGTATGCCGATTTTTTCTAAAAAGAAAGATCCCACTGAAGTAATTCAAGAATTAATTAAAAGGCTTGATGATGTCAGATTTAACTTATCACTACATAAGAGGAGATTAGAAGCCAAAATAAAAAGCTATTTTAGGAGAAATAAAGCACCTCCAGGAGCCCTATTAGTAGGTTGGAAGACAAGTGATGTTTTATTATCCGCTATTGAATCCTCTGTCATATCCCTACAAACAGCTATGATGATGAGCGAGGTTGGTAATGCTATCAAAGAGGCAGTAGGTGAAAAAAGCTTGGGTAAGGCGGGAGAAGTTCTAAGACAACTAATGAATACATTAAACGATATAAGGTTATCTCTTCACCAGATGGTTAATATACAATCTCAAATGGTTAATATAGCTCAAGGTATGAACGAAAACATTGAGGGATTATTGCAGGAAGTAATGGGGTCAGCTGAACATATAGCTCCCGATGTTCTAGAAAGCATTGGGGCCGAGTTTTTACAAGAAATAAAAGCTTCTGATCCCGAACTATACAACTCTCTCTCCGATGAAATAAAGAGGAAATTCTCTAGTGAGGAGGAGAAATAACTTGGCGTTGTACAATGAAGTATTAACATTTAAGGAGATGGCTAAGAGAGCCTTAAAGAGAGGTGAGATAGAAAAGGCTAGAAAATACCTTCAAATAGCGCTTAAAAATCTAGAGATATTAGAAATAAGAGCGTCAGATGAATTAATGCGTCAGATATGGAATAGCGCTAAAAGAGAAATAGTAGATATGCTAAACAATCTTGAAGAATATGCAGAAAAAATGAGAACTTATGAAGGAACTGTGCAAACACGCCCAACTATGGTAAAATTTGCACAAACCAGTTCTAAAGCTAAAGGTAAAGAAAAATCAAAAACTATTGTGAAGGGAAAATTAAAACTACCTCCGGAATGTAAACCAGAAATAATGCTTGCTGAGATCCCCGAGATAAATTTTTCTGATGTTGCTGGTTTTGAGGACGTGAAGAAAGAGCTTAGAGAGAGTATAGAATGGCAATTAAAATATCCGGATCTATTGAAGAAACTAAAGTTAAATCCATTAAAAGGAATTCTAATGTATGGTCCTCCAGGAACAGGGAAAACATATCTAATAAAAGCAGCTGCAGGCGAATTTAATATCCCTATAATAATAGCAGATCCGGCAAGTATAATGTCTAAATATGTAGGCGAATCTGAAAAAATTGTCAAATCAATATTCGATTGTGCGAGAAAATTAGCCCCATGCATAGTCTTTGTGGATGAAGTGGACAAAGTATTACCCCTACAAACTTTCTCATCTGATGCTCCAAAGAGGGTTGAAGCTCAATTCTTACAAGAAATGGACGGAATCAGATCGGGTGAAGGATTTATCGTTGTTTTTGCTACAAATGAACCATGGAACATTTCACCAGCATTAATGAGACCTGGTAGAATTGATAGGATAATTTATGTGGGTCCCCCAGATAGAGAGGTGAGAAAGGAGCTTTTCAAGATTCATCTAAGGGAAGTCCCGCTGGATCCGGATGTGGATTTTGAGAAATTAGCGGATCTAACAGAGCCAAATGAGGAAGGCTACTATAGCTCATCGGGAATCGCCCAGATATGCAATGAAGCTAAGAAGATTTTGCTCAGAAGATGGACATCTGGGGATACATCACCACTGAAGATGGAGGAAATTATAGAAGCAATAAGACTAGTTCCAAGGAGTATTTCTCATAAGATGCTAGAACAGTATAAGCAATGGGGACTACAATATTCATCATTTTGAATGGTGAGAGAAAATGAAAGATCCCTGTAAAAAATATGTAAAGGAAGCTGACAAAAAGACATCGTTATTTTCTAGAGATTATTGGACTGGAGCATTGCTCTATATTCAAGCAGCAGAGTGTTATAAATCTTCGGGAAATTATGAACAAGCATTTAAGTATGCCATGAAAGCTGCTGATGCACTCAAAAAGTATGCATCGAAGTATGGATATGAGCTTGTTATAAAGGACATTGAAAAAGCGTTGCTTATAGCCTATAGCGTCTCTAAGGAAGATAAGAGAGAAGAAGTCAAAAGAGAAATCTTCAGTATTATGAATTTAAGAGCAAAACAAATGGAAATGAGCGGAAATTATTTAGGAGCAGCCGAAACATATAGAAGATCAATTGAATTTGCTCCAAGCGGTCAAGATGCTCTGAATACATTAATGCACGCATCAAACTTGCTAGAACGTGTAATCGAACAAAAAGCCAAAATGGGAAAAGATCAATTGGTTGATAAATTAATGGCTAAACTAGAAGAAATAAAAAGTTTAATACCGATGGTGGAAACTACTATTATGGGAAAAACTGAAAAAATCCCGAGCTTGAAACCGCAAGCAGAAGCTACTATAAGAGCTATATTCCAGCATGTTGATATCTTATCAGAAGTCGTAAGAAAATTGGCAGAAGCAATACAAGCACTACCGATTTCTCAGATCTCCCAATCGGAAACTATTCGGGGATATGAGATAAATTTCGTTTTTCCAAGCGGGGAGATACATGGAAAAATATCACTAGAGGGAGGAAAGATCATTTTTGACCTAAAAGGAAAAGATCCAATAATGGTTCATAAATATTACAGAGACCTAAGAGAAATAATTTTAGATAATGTAGAGAGCTGTAAAATAATTGATCAAAAATTAGAAGGCTTAAACACACTTGACATTTTGATTGAATTATTAAATATTGCTATGAATAAGACACTAGCGAGAAGATCGTACAGGGAGATATTAATAGAAATAAGAAATGCAATGAGAATTCTTACAAATCTAGCTAGTGAAAAGAAATTCAAAAATATAATTAAGAAACTAGAGCTAGTTGAAAGCTTGCTGAAGAAGGTACCAGATGAGGATGCATCAATAGAAGATCGAAAAGCAGCCAAGATTAGTGGATACCTGGAAGAAGCATCAAATGAACTAAGAAAGTACGTATGAGGAGGTAAGATTGATGTCTCAAATAGACATTATTAAGGATACAATAGCTAAACTAGAAGCTTTGAGGGAGACTATAAGACAAGAATCAACGGGATGGTGGTGGTTAGATCAAGGAGATGCACCTATTTTTGAGATAAGTGATGTAGAAATAGAGGAAAATAAGATAAGAAGCATTACTCGCAGGAAAATGTCAGTAAAGGTAGCCATACCGAAAATAATTGATCTTCTAAAAAAATCATTAACGATGAAAAGCAACGAGAGAACCAAGTTAGTAAGAATAATCGAAAATGATCTTATGAATATAACAACCATCATACGGGGGATCAAGGAAGCACACGATATAATCGAAAATCTGCATGGAATGTTAAATCAGCTTGAAAAAATGGAACAAACTGAGGAAGTTGAAAAGCTTAGAAAAATAGATAGAGGATCAATTGACTGGATAAAAGAAATTTTCTATACAAATCCCAGAGAATGGGAGAATAGGAGAAAAATGTTCAAGAACGT
>JAHKLF010000073.1 GCA_029856615.1 Candidatus Njordarchaeota archaeon | reverse complement strand
TCCTCAAATCCCTATATTCCCCATTGATGTTACAACATTTATCGTTCTTTACCTCATTGGCTTCTTGCTAACTCTTCCAATAATGATCATCTTATTTCTTCTTAGTTTTGGCGTAATATACACAGTAGACAAAATCTTAGTATTATCTGCAACAGAAAGTGTAGCGTCAGATTAAACTTGGGTATTAATTCTATATTTTTTAAGATATGCATTTAAATAGGAATACCCGCACAAATTTCGATTTCTCTTGGCTTCATGTCCGATATTATTGGAATAGCAATGAATAGTGATGCGTGTTAAATCTAGTAATAATGCTTAAAGTGCCAATCCGTTTTATGAGAGCTTAGTAAAAATATCTCAGACAATATGATTAAAGTTATAGTAAGATGATGCATATAGAAGAGAGTCAGAGTATTAAAGAGATTAAAATACTGATAAAGGTAAGCCATATTGGTTTTCCTTAAGTGGAAGAGTAGGCCCATGCAAGTATGTGTATTTAGCCATACTATTGAATCCTATTTCAGATAGGGATATATACATAATTCTTATAGCTTTTTCGGATGTATCCCCTTTTTCGGAATTATCCGAAGAGGTGAAATTTCTGATAAATAATGTTGTTAAATTGAAGGTAGGGTCAAAAGGTGAAATTTTTACAACCAAAGAAATAAGAAGCCTCCTGGGGTTAAAGCCTTCGAGCGAGGTAATAGCTATTATTACTAAGGATGGATTATTAATAAAGCCTAGAAGATCCCTTAAATCCCTTCTTAAGAAAAGAAAGATAATGATCAGGATGAGCGTTGAAGAGTTTGAATCTCTTTCCGAAGAAATACAAAAGGAGATGCTTGGTGAAAGTTGACAAGATACTGCTTGATACAACATATCTTCTGCCTCTTTTTGAGATAGAGGTAGATACATTTTCAAAAAAGGATCTTGAATTATTACTGGAAAGCAATATTGGACTTTTTTATAATCCTGTCTCCTTAATAGAAATAAAGTGGGTTTTGATAAAAATAGCCAAACAGGATAAGAAGAAATTAGAACATTTAAGAGAAATCTATAATGAGTCTGTAGATCACTTATTATATAGTGGAGAAATCAAACCAACAATTTTACTAGATGGGAAAATTAGTCATCTAGAAGATATTCTGTACGATGCGGGTATAAAAGATTATTTTGATAGAGTTATAGTAGCTACAGCAAAAGTGTTAACGGGAAAACTATTAACAGAAGACAAAAACTTGACTAAACTTCTGAAAAATGTAAAAGAATTTACAGATCTAGAAGTCCTTAACTGGCAACAATTAATTAAAAGTATAAAAAACTAACAGATAGCAACACACTAATATGTATTATGAATTATCCATCCTCTAATAATAAGCGTAGAATAGAGAGCATTAGTAGGAATTTGAAGTGCGCGTCATCAGAATAATAGTACCGGTAAAATTGAGATATCCTTATATTTTTTTAAAGTACACATCTAAATAAATTTAATATACGTTGGAAAGTGGTAAGTATGTCTTCTATCTCTAATATAAAAGCAATTTTAGTCGTCAAGTGCTTTGAAGGATTACAGTTCGTTAGTATGAAAACGGTTGAATTTGTTATAGAGATGCTCTTTAAAAAACTATCTGAGGAATATCCAAAGCTCCTAAAATTACTTTCCTTTGACATTTTAATAAGAGATCAATTTTTATGGATTACTAAACGGATCATTGACGAGAATATAGAACAAATGGTTACATTAGACAAAATGCTTTCAAGAATAGATCATTCAAATATCGCTAAATCTTCTGAAATAAATGAAAAAGCCATGGAATCAAATTTTGATATCATTATGCATGTTAATTTAATAGTAGAAAAAATAATCTATGCTATACTGGAGGTTTTCCGCTATATAATAGAGGGTCCCACAGAAAACATCGAAACTTTATATTCGTAGAGTAACCACTTTGCATGTTACCATCGATTATCTTTCCGAAAATACGGATTTCACGAATGCAATAAGTTTTTCATGAAATAATTCGGGGCAATCCAGGTAACAAGGATGTCTTGCTTTAGGACATATGACGAATTCTGAGTTTCTCAATTTTTTCGCTAAATTTTTACCCATTTCTACTGGAAATATCTTGTCATTTTCACCCCAGAAAATTAGTACTGGTACGCTAATTTTAGTAAGATTATTGATTATCTCTGGATCATCTAGCCCAGCTGGCGCAATTAATACTAGTCCCGTTAATTTATCTCCATATTTTACAGCGTATGATAATGCAATACCTCCCCCCATAGAGGGGCCAACTAATACGCATTTCTCAAGCATCATTTCATCTAGAAATGTTCTTATGAACTCTGTCGCTTGTTTTCTCTTCAGCCTTGTTCCACTAGATTTTCCGAATCCCGGTAAATCGAGAGCATATACTCCAAACCCCTCCTTAGCAACTAAATCCAATGTCCCTAAATCATCCCAAGTATCTGCATTGAAGGCCATTCCATGCATAAAAACAACATTATTTGGTGATCCCTCATTAGCTATTTTACATCTGATTCGAATGTTACTAACCATAACATACCGGTCTTTCAAGAACCCTCCCTCTTCATAATTGTTTATTTAAATTTATGAATTCCGGTTCAAATTTCATTTTTAGCGGTTCGATGATTCATATACTTAGTCATGTATTCCGAGGGAGTTAATACTTCGGGTTCTATTTTTCCCTTAAAGTGTTTTACATTCCATGTTAAGAAGATCTCCACGTCATGTTGCTCAACAGTTAGTGCAATTAAAGAATCACTGTAGGGTATACCACGTTTAATATACTGAAGTACCAATGCGACGTAATCTCCCCAGTCTAAAACCTCCTCAGGAAAAATAACCTTAATCTCTTTACTACTTAGATATATCTCTAAAATCCTATTTATCTTCTTAGCTAACCCTGCAATAGCATATAAGCCACATAGTTCTAATATGTTGTGTATTGTTGTACATAACTTTTTCTCTTTCTTTAATCTTTGTAATACCTTTTCATTTACCTCGTAGCGATCATCCCATATAAATATATGGTGAATTGCAAGTATATCTGTATCTAAGCATATCAAAGTCTTCTCCTCCTTATTTTATCTAGAATTTCATCTACATTATCAGTTCCATAGATATTTATGAATGCCCTTCTTATGTCCTTTACATTTTCTAAATGACCAATTTCATCAATCGACGCATCTTGCGAGAGCTTTCCCATTAAATACAATCTCACTATTCTCCTAATTCTATCTATTTTAGCAAACCTCTCGATCAATCTTCTAACAGCATCTGCAATTGCCTCAGTACGGTCTCGGTAATATCCCTCTTTAAGAAGCCTATCTAGCTCTTTAACCAGCGCAATGGGCAGCCGTACTTGTATTAAGACCTTATCCGTCATACATACCACCTATTATAATGATATAATGATGATAGTATATAAATATAGTAACACAACTATAAAATAATAGAAACGTAACTATCATTATCCTCCGCTAAGAGTTATCAATGGAATAAATGTATTTATTTACGTGCTTAATTCCAGCCTCTTATATACAATAATACTTAAATATCTTGGCCCTCATAATAGATGAAAATAGAGTATATGACTACCCACATGGGTTATTTAGCCTCCTCAGATCCTACACCGTCCTTTCCTTTCTTGTATATACCCTCTATACGATTATCCATATTGCATAGTCAGGGGCATACCAAAATATACTCAGAAGAGGGATAAATATGTTACGAAAAAGAACAGATGGGCCTATCTCAAGATATATTAATAGACGATTTTCCTTACCTATAACTCACTTCATAGTTGAACATAATATCCCCATCACGCCAAATCAGATGACAGTTATTAGTTTTCTTGTAGGTATTACTGCGGCTTCTTTTTACTTTCTAGGACTCACACTAATTGCTGGTATTTTGGTGCAATTATCATCAATTTTGGATGGCGTTGATGGAGAACTAGCCAGAGCTACTAATAGAGAAAGCCCATTTGGAGGTTTTATAGATGCTCTATTAGACAGACTAGTGGATATTGCAATTATATGTGGTTTAGCTTATATTGTTATTAAATCGAATCTAAATTTGATAACAAGCATCGTTGTATTATTTGCTATTTCCGGTACATTAATGGTAAGCTACCTGCATGCAGCATCTGAAAGAAATTTAAAAATACACGCTGCTCGTATAGGAGTAATCCCTTCATTTGCATCACGCGATGTGAGATTATTTATAATATTTGTTGGATCAATTCTAGGTTTTTACTTCGAGACATTACTTATAATTGCCCTAATTACGTATCTTTATGTGATAACCAAATTATTTGATCTTATTAAACATTATAAACAAATCCAATTAATCACATCTAGGGCTTCTCATTCTGAGGCAATGAATGCTCATGCTCAGTAAATAATCTTAACAAGTTATATTTTTCGTAATAATATATTATATTATACTTATTAGTTCTAGGTCTTCTCCTCCGGCGAGTATATTGCATATTCGAGATATCAAATTTTTCATCGGCACTAGTGGGTGGTTGTATTTTTGGAATAAAGGACAAAGCTTGAGATGGTACCTAGAAAATACACCTTTTAATGCTGTGGAGCTTAATGCTTCCTTTTACCGATTTCCCTTCCCGAATCAAGTTAAATCTTGGAGCCGACTTGGTGTGAAACTCAAGTGGAGTATTAAGGTTAACCAAGTGATAACTCATCGCTTCAAGCTACACGAAAAAGCCTTAGATATTTTCAGAAAGTTTAGGCGACTCTTCGAGCCGATGGAGAAAAAAGGATTAATTGAATTCTACTTATTTCAAATGCCACCAAGTTTTAGGCCGACATCAAGAAACATTATGAAAATAAAATCATTCGCAGAGCAAGTAGAATTAGGAGAAAAACTAGCTATTGAATTCAGACACATCGATTGGTTCAACAAAAAATGGGTAAAATGGATTAGTAAGCTTGGGCTGACATTTGTCTCTGTTGATGCACCTGGTTTGGAGTCAAAGATATTTAAAAGCTCTAGTCGAATTTACCTTAGACTTCATGGGAGAACCGAATGGTACTCACATTTATATACTAAGGAGGAGTTGGATGAGTTACTAGATAAGATACTAGGGACTATTGACGAGGGAGAAGTTTATGTGTTTCTAAACAATAATCATGGAATGCTACCAACAGGTAAATTACTCATAGATCTTATTAAGGAGAGAAATATTAATTCATGATTAATATTGCCAGTTTATTTCTTAGGAAGATTAATATAAGAATATTAACATCTTTTAACATAGCGGTTGATTAGCTATATTATGGTGCTTTTTAATGCCTATTAAGCGTGTTTTCACGAAAGGCTTTAGCATTGCGATAAGAGCTCGTGGAAGAGCTATAATATTTATCTTCTTATTCATAATCGCTACAATGACCACAATCTTACAAACATCAAGGATTTACTCGTATGAAACAAATGACCTCATTCGCTTAAAGGGGGTAGTACTTAACCCAACAACAATTTTAACAGCAGATAAATTAGACAATAAATTATCCGACATATACACGAATGCTAGAGTATACCTCAGCGGGATTTATGTTGTATACGGTTTAGTTTTACTGGATAACCAAGTAATGATTGTTAGCGTCAAAGATTATAGGGGTCTTTACCAATCCCTAGAGCTTCCCTGGGTCGTAACCGAATTTAAACCAACTACCATAATTGAGGGGCGATACATAACTAGTAAAGGGGAAGCATTAATTGGAACAGATTTCTCACTATCTTTTGAGAAATACGGATTCCCATTGACAACAAAGCTGAGCGTAGGTGATGTATTAACATTCACAAGCGGAACGACTGAAATCTCAGTAAAAATCGTTGGCGTAGTTGAAAGCGATTTATCAGAATTAAAAACTGCAGGTGGACTTCAAGTTGATAACATAATCTTTGTTAACTGGGAAACATTTAGTGATATCGCAGTCAATATAGCCAGGATATCAGGACCTATTGAGAGCTCATCAAGGATATACGTTCTCCGTGTGATCCTCATTGCAAAGGGTTCAGCTATATACACTCTACTTGGTGGGGACATGTTCAAGAATAGGGAGAACATAAAAGAAGTTGTGGATAACTCCGGTGATAAATTACGTCCGTTGGAAAGAGCACTTCTAGACGAGATAACCCCAGGAGTTTATCAGAGTAGCGTTTTTACATTGATCTTATCATTAATCTTTGAAATATTCATAGCCGGAATTTATGCATGGATCCTCATACGATTCAGAAGAAAAGATATTGCAACTCTCCGGGCGCTAGGATGGGATGCTGGTCATCTCAGAGCATTCGTAGTAGGGGAATTTAGCGGCACGTTAATAACGGGATTTTTAATAGGAGTGATTATAGGAGGCCTATATGCACTCATCATAGAAAGATTGCCTCTGGATATTCTCCCATATCTATTCGTTCTAATTGCAAATTTGGTAGTTCCTCTACTAATAGGAATCAAATCAACTTCACGAGGAGTAATTAAAGTACCACCATTAGAAGCATTTAGAAGAGCGTGAGGTGATGCTTATGTCAGCTGATGTAATAATCGAAGCTCATAATGTAACTAAGGAGTATACTGGAAAGCGAGGAAGAATAAAAGCCATAGAAAACTTCGATATAGTGGTAAAAGAAGGTGAATTTGTTATACTTCTAGGTCCGTCTGGAGCAGGCAAAACTACGGTTCTAAATTTATTAGCGGGAATGGATAGGCCGACAAAAGGCGAAATAATCCTATTCAAGCGAAATATTAAGGATTTATCTGAGGAAGAACTAGCGAAGCTTAGAAATGAGAAAGTGGGATTTATTTTCCAGTTCTTTAATCTAATAGACGAATTGACAGTATTAGAAAATGTAATGGTTCCATTAATGGTTAGGGAAATACCAGAAAGAGAAATTATCGCACGAGCAGAAGAGCTTCTTAGCGAGCTTAAGTTAATAGGAAAGAAGTTCAGATATCCGAAAGAGTTGTCGGGTGGAGAACAACAGAGGGTAGCTATAGCCCGAGCACTTATCAATGAACCTGAGGTAATTTTTGCTGATGAGCCTGTAGCACAATTAGACGAGCAAACAGCTCAAAATGTTCTGAATATCCTGGTTGATATACATAAACTTGGGAAAACTATCATATTAGCTACGGCTAGTACCGCTCTAACCGACCAGTTAAGGCGTGTTGCAACAAAAGTTGTTCACCTAGAGCGCGGTCATATTGTAAAAGTTGAAGCTCTCAGAAGATTATAAGTTATAAATACTTTAT
>JAHKLF010000072.1 GCA_029856615.1 Candidatus Njordarchaeota archaeon | reverse complement strand
TTTTGTAGGGCGATAATGTGATCCTTAAGCTATTGTTTTTTACTTCAATTTTTCTTTCTTTTTCTTCAAGCAAATTCGTCTCATAGGCTTCTATCAAGGACACCAGTGATGAGGAAATCGTAATATCATCTGTCATATTCCATGGATTAAATATTCTTACAATCACATCATCACTCCATTCGCATTTTTTGAAGGCAGATATAAAGGAACTCTTGGAGTTTATTTTTATAATACTTGCTTTTACTGGTAGATAGCCTTTTCCACCACTATGATAAACAGCGATTAGTGGATGAGTGAATTCTTTTGCTCTTCGTACTGCATAGAGGACATCCTTTCCAAAGGGTATTATAGAGTACTCAAATTCGAAGTGTCTTAAGCACTGAGCTTCGGGTACGGGAATTGGAGGTCCAGCATGGCCACGTCGGCTTTTTAAATCACCCTTAGACAGCATACCTATACTCCGAAGCAGTGTTAAATAAAGTATTATACCCTCGTCATGTTTCTCTGCGTAAAATTCATATAGTCCTCGAGCGGCTATTAATAATCCTTTTTCTTGGTCTCGTATCATTACATAATCATGAAATGGATGAACTCTTGGTGGTTGTTCTATCCAATCTGGATGCGTGGGGATATTCACTGGTCTTTTATAATTTAAGAAATGTACTTCTGAAACAACATTATCGGTCTTTATTTTCGTAGGGAACATTACTCTTATACGGTGATCTTTAGCTGTGTTATTAATGACAACTTTTACATCTAATCTTGGTGTGTATGCGTACAGGGTATAATATACATCTATTCTGAGGGGTGTCTTCTCATGCGAACGTGATTTATCTATGATTTCCTTAGGTACTATCATTTCTAATCTGGCATGAATAGTAGCTTTTACGGGGCTTTGGTCGATTATAGATATTTGAGCCTTGAAGTCTGTGCTCCTGATAACTGTATCATTCTCTGGTTTATCATAATTATATACGTCACCGTAGTCTCCCTCATCGATAAATATATTGATATCTTTATAAACAACATTATTTACTTTATCAACTACCGTAATAGTGCCACCTTTCTCCTGAACCTTAATTTTCAGAAAAGAGTTTTCAATCGTATTATCGTCGAGTACTTTTATATCAGAGAGACGATACTTGGTGGTATTTCTCCTAATTAAATACGTTCGAAAACCAAGGGGCGGAACTTTCTCAGCTATAAAGAGAATCTTACGCATTCTTCCATAATGCTCTAATACTTCATCAAGCCGAAATACTATCGGGGTTAATGTATCATCTAATATAGTGATATTTTCTTCATCATTTGGAATGAAAACACTAACTATCCCCGTTGCCTCCCAATTATTTGGATTGAATATTACTATTCTTTCGCCTTCAACGTTGATCATGCTGGCCAACTTGTGTAATAATTGCAATGATAAAGCACTAGTAGCAGAAATTACTTCTTGAAACCGCGCTACATTCTCTCTATGTACCTCATCAACACTCGTGCCGCAGATACTATCATGTGCGTGGTTTAGAAGCAGCTTTAACCAAAGCTGTTTAATGAGCTCATGTGGATATTTTTCTCCCATTAACATTAAAATCGTTGCTAGTGGTTCTAAGTACTTCTCCAAGAGCTTCTCTGCTTTAAAATTCAGTTGTTTCAGGTATACACGGGTTGAAAGAACATCCGCTAGAATAGGTCTATACTTTGCCGATCTTAGTTCTCCTTCATAGACCTCTAATTCATTATGGATTTTTTTAAGATTATCAAAATAATTCTCGAGAGACCCGATAATCATGTTAATACCGATTCTTTTGCTTATTTCATTTAACTTTTCCTGAATTTTGACTTGTATTGGTAAGTGGTCACAGCCATTCATAATTAAAATACTCTGAGATTTCACGCACTCAGAAAGTTCAGTAATTATCTTTTTTAATCTATCGACAGCTTTATCAACATCAAAATCGGGTTCTTGGTCATAGAATGTGTAATATGCCGTGACCCTATTATAGGGATCACTAAAAACTCTTAAAGCTCGGAGATAAGGATTCTCAACTCCCAAGAAAAGTGCATTGCAGTATCCATTTTTCAAAAAGCTTGCCAGAACGCGTGATCCATCCGGAGCCTGCCAGATGAATTCGCATTTAACTTCATCTGCTAATCCTCTAGAAAAAAGGAATGTGTCGATGCCAAATCCATTCAGGATTTGAGGCAATTGGGGCGTATGTCCGAACGCGTCTGGTAAGTAGCCTATCATCATACATTTTCCGAACGATCTAGCAATTGTAATCCCATAGAAAAGATTTCTAATTAGGGATTCTCCAGAGACTAAGAATTCATCTGGTTGCGTGAACCAAGGTCCAATAGCTAACTTATTTTCTGATACAAGCTGCCTGACAATTTTTTCTTTAGAGGGAGAAACTTCTAAATAATCCACTAATGCTGATACCTGACCATCTAGCATAAAGAATTTTGCGGATCCTTTGGTAAGCGAGTCAATTATATTATCCAGAACACGAACTAAGCATAGTCTATACTCATTGAATGTTAAATACCATTCTCTATCCCAGTGAGTATGAGGAATGAAATAGCACTTCATTTTTCCCACTCGCTGGAATAATGAATAAAGAAACGTAAAAGTTATAGCATTTTTAATATTAGCATTCTCCTAGTGATGTAGTTAACCTTTCCATGCGATTAAGAGTACTAATAGAAAATCACGTAGAAAGCTTGGGTATGGGCTTTTTCTATGCATATCGAGGAGGAATTGTGAATGCCTAGAGAGTATCCGGAGTTCCCAATCATTAGCGTTGCAGCTATAGCTTTAAAAGACAATAAAATACTTTTGGTTCGAAGAGGCGCACCACCGGGTGAAGGGCTCTGGAGCATTCCTGGTGGCGTTGTTGAAGTGGGAGAGAAATTAAAGGACGCTGTGAGAAGAGAATTTAAGGAGGAGACCAATCTTGACTGCGAAGTGGGCGAGTTATTCAATATATGTGAAGTAATCATAAGGGATGAGAATAACAAGGTACGTTATCACTATGTTATTCTCGACTATATGGTTAAGGTTACGGGAGGGGAATTAAAGCCGGGGTCAGATGTTGTGGAAGCAAAATGGGTTCGATTAGCGGAAGCTCTTAAACTAAAGTTAACAAAACCAACTAGAAATTTAATAGAAAAAATATTGAAGATGAGTTTTATTCGAGAGTTTGATTAGCGTCGTCTGATCCCTCTTACAAATATGATTACACCGATTAAAATTAGGAGGATTAATGAGCCTAATATGACGAAATTTGGAGTCGTAGGGATATCAAATACTAGCTCTGGTGACCAACTATACTCTTCATCATTTGGTCTGTCTTCGTCGCCATCATAGGCAATTAATGCAAAATGGATACTCTTTCCAACCCATGATATTTGTACTCTCAAATGGCCAATGAAATAACCAGTACTCTCATCGTATTGAAGCTCTATTAAACCATCATAATCTTCTTGACTAACATTCTTTCCTACTTTATAATAGACGAGAACCCTTGATATTCCGCTTGGGTCAAAGACATCAGCATATATGATCAAGTTAGTGAAAATAATTCCCGTGCCATTTATACCAAAGATCCTAATTAAGGGCTTGTTTTCATCATCATCTATCACAACTATATGTTTCATGATAACAGCCCGTGAAATTTCTCCATTTGCTTCATAATAAGCTTCAGCCCGAATGAATTGATCACCTAAAGATAAGGGCTTCGCAATTATACGTAAATGCACTGAAGCGTTAGGGGATAAGTCAGTTATATCAAAATGATTTGTGGCATTTAGCAATTCTAAGCCAGTGGATATCGTAAGGTTTACACCTACATATGGCAATGTGTGATTTCCGATATTGGTTACAGTTATGTTTACAATTATTTTCTCTGAGTCGAGGCATCTAGATGGCGCTTCTAAATTAATAAGCAAATCTCTCGCGAGAACACCTTTAATCAAAGGAAGATTCGATGCAATGGCATAGTATTCAGTTCCCAGTTGAGGATCAATATATTCCGCTTTAATGACTACTCGATAAAGATCTGATTTAGTCGATATAAAGACGAGCTGTTGTGCATTATCTGGGGTATTCTTTGTTTGTGCAAGTAAATTACCCTCATAATCATACAAGAGGATTCTTAGTTGGCTAAGAGAATAGGGAACTATTACGCCGCTAGGAAATCTCCGATTCCACACTAATGTTATCTTAAAAACGTCCCCTTTTTCAATGTACACTGTATAGGAAACATTTTCATCCGTTGTAATTTCTCCACTATCAACATTTAATCTCCACTCCCAGCTATTATTCAGATTAATATAACCCCAGCCAGTTCTGTTATCTGGGCCAGATATAAACCAATCATCCGCAGAATTAATTATCTGAGCCTTAGCAACTAAGGGCCACCGTGATCCAAACATGGGGATATATAATGGTGCCATAAGAGCAAGAGCTCCTGACACCATAGGTGTAGAAAGACTAGTTCCCCATCCAATACCTAGTTCTCCCCCTACCTTCGTTGAGACAATGCCGTCTCCAGGAGCTACAACATCCGGTTTCACTCTCTTATCAGAAGTGGGTCCTGTGCAGCTAAAAGACGCCCATTCATCATCAGAGCGATCAATAGTGTTTTTATCGGATATTGCGCCCACGGTAATTCCATTATAGTTATCTCCAGGAACGTTTAGCTGATACTCGGTTTGGTCGTTCCAATTTCCCGCAGCTGTAGCCCAAGATATATCATATAGATCAATAAGAGCATCCAAAGCTCTTGTAAATGATGATTCACCATTAGGATCTTCTTCCGTTGTTCCGAAGCTTGTATTTATAATTTCAGCGGTATCTACTGCCTCGGTCACCGCCCATTCTAAAGCACTTAAAATCCAATCAGATCGACCCTGTCCGTCTTTATTCATGCACTTAGCATTTATAAGATTAGCTCGAAAAGCGATTCCTCTGTAAGTTTCTTCATTACTTGCGATTATTCCCGCAACCATTGTGCCATGTCCGAACAGATCTTCGGGAGTCCCATCGTCCGAGAAATCTCGCGAGTCAATTATTCTATCTGCTAAATAGGGATGATCTAGGTCGATTCCAGTATCAAGCACGGCGACTTCTATTCCTCTGATGTTATCTCCTCCATAATTTGATCCATTATATCCGTTATTCCACCAAACATCCGCAAATATTGATGGTGCAGCAATATTTAATGTTACTTTGTACCATCTAGTGGGTTCCACATTCGCTACCAAGGGGCTGTTTTTTAAATATTTTAAATTATTTAGTGGTAATTCAACTGATAATGCTGCAATGCTCCTTATTTCGCTCAAGATCTTGCCATTTAATGACTTTACTAAATTAGATATTTCTAGATAATATGGTTCTAAGACATGGCTTAACCATGAGTAGATTTCTCTTCGCATTTTATTCAATAAAGAATCAATTTGTGTCCAATCAGAAATTGACGATATCTGGCTGTAGAATCTTTGCTTAATTATGTTCACATAATCAATATTAATGTTGGGCTTAAGGAATACGAGGACTGTTATTTTTTCGCTATTTGATATCGTAGTTTGAATTAAAACGTGCGAGGGATGAGTTATAAATAAAAAAAGAAGGATTATCATTAACATGGAATAATATCTCACTGGTTAAGCACCTTTGGGATTAAAACCATAGAATCTTAAGAGAATAAGTATTAACATGATTAAAAAGGATAACTATTGATAGCGAAATATTAGATTATTTTTGATTATTAACTATCACTTAAAAGAAATCTATAGAAATGGAGAGGCCATTAAACCAAAACTTTAAATATACTCGATAACTCATGATTATCTATCACTCTAAACAATTAAGAATCAATGTTAAGGTTTCCTAATTCTATTTTACTCAAATCGATTAATAATATTATTAATTATAGTCATAAATATGTAGATAGGTGATAATCAATGCTTAGGATTAGAATACTAGGGGGCGCTCGGAGAGTTGGAGCGTCTGGAATACTACTGGACACAGGAAAACGTAAGATATTACTTGATTATGGAAGCACCCCTTCTAAAAATCCAGATTTTCCATTGCCGGTGTCTCCATATGAAGTAGATGCGATTATATTGTCTCACGCGCATATAGACCACAGCGGTGCTATTCCCCTATTATACAAAGGTGCTAGAGGGCCTACATTAATATCTACTCCCCTAACGATAGAACTAAGCGATCTTCTAATTAATGACATGATAAAAATTAATGGTAGAAAATTACCATTTACTAAGAGAGAATTGCAGAAGATGCTTGAACATGTATTGCCCGTAAAATATAATGAACCCATAGAAATTTTTGATAATATAATAGTAACACTTAGAAATGCTGGTCATGTTCCTGGCAGCGCATCCATTGAGATTGAGATTAATGGTACAAAAATTTGGTATACGGGGGACATAAACCTAATAGAGACTCATTTATTAGAACCAGCCGATGTAGTCAAAGACGCTGATGTAGTGATTATTGAAAGTACATATGCTCTTAAAGATCATCCTGATAGGAAAATGGAGGAGAAGAGATTTGTTAGAACGGTAAGGGAGATCGTGGAGGATGGAGGAGTAGCATTAATTCCAGCTTTTGCTGTTGGAAGAGCTCAGGAGGTCATGTGTATTCTACGACACCATGGTTTTGATGGGAGAGTGGCATTAGATGGTATGGCTCAACTGGCAACATCGATCTTCTTAGCTTATCCAGAGTATCTTAAAGATTATTTAGAGCTGAAATATAGTGTTAGACATGCAAAGTGGATGAAAAGTAAGAGTCAAAGAAAGAAAATACTTAAAAAACCAGGAGCAGTTGTATCTCCAGCAGGTATGCTGAGCGGTGGTTGGGCGGAGTGGTATTTAAAACAAGTCTATGACAAGGAAAGAGATGCAATTATATTTGTATCTTTTCAAGTTCCAGGTACGATGGGACATAGGATTTTAACCGAGAAGAGAGCAATAATAGGAGGGAAAGAAAGAGAAATAAAGGCTAGAGTCGAGCATTTCGAGTTATCTTCACATAGTGGTAGAAAAGAGCTATTAGAGATAATATCGAGATTAGAGGATCCTAAGAAGATAATTGTTGTACATGGAGAGGACGAGGCAGCGTCACACTTTTCAATGGAACTGCGAGAGAATCATGGATTAGATGCTATTGCACCGTACATCGGAGATATAATCTATATAGATTGAAGATTACGTGGTTAGAGTTGTATCGTGTATTGTATGATCTCTGTACTCATAAACCTCTTCTTCTCTTACTCACAAATCCGGGTTTAGAAGAAAGCTTATTAATTGAGAGCAAAAAAGCTTACAATTCTTTCTGGCAATTGCAAGCTTCGGGCTGTGTTCCGATATTTCAT
>JAHKLF010000071.1 GCA_029856615.1 Candidatus Njordarchaeota archaeon | reverse complement strand
TTCATATACGGCAGATCCATGATAAAAAGCAGAGAGGCATAGTATTAGTTCATTTCCCGGCTCCCTCTGGGCACGAATATACGATTAGGATGCGATGGGATGCATTTTCCAACAAGCCCTATAATGGTCCAATATTAGACTTGAAGGAGAAGGATAGTGCGGAGCTTTACTTGGGACGATTAGATATCGGTGATCCTCATGGCTATTTACGACGAAAGAAGAAAGAAAAAGAGGGGGCCGAGCCCTCAATTGGCTACAAAATTGGTCACGTAACATTGATTTTTAGAGGCTGTCTGAAGGAAATGAAATGCAGGTTCCGTTTTGTCTATAAAGTCTTGGTTATCCTCGCGACCCTCTTCGCTGGAAAGTTCATAACGACTAACGGTGTCGAACCTTACTTCGGCATCAAATCCTTGATACGCTCGCATAGGGCAACTAGAGGGCGTGCTAGGATTCTTAAATGCCTACTAATACATCGTAATGAGCTACGGAAGCGACCTCTAGAAGGTAGGTCCATCGTCCTAAATTTGTCTCTTGCTAGATCATCACGCCCACCACCAAAAATGGGGATCATTGCTGACGCCGCCAAGGCAAAAAGTGATCTCGTAATCACGTACGTTGATAAGAAGGGAAATTCTACATACCGACTAATCACTCCGTGCGATCTGTATGCTAGGGGTAACGTGGTCTATCTTAGGGCATACTGTCATCTCCGTAATGCCTATAGGACGTTCGGAGTTGATAGAATATGCTATGTCGAGAAAGTTGATTAAATGATGACATATTGAGTTAAGATGCGGAGCGGAGAATGCTAATCGTGCAATGGTAGATAGTCTCATTGGCTATTGCCCAGACAATGATATACTGGCTAAAAATAGTCGCGAAGTCATCGGTTTTTCTGCATCGAAAAGCGTGGCTGAGTCATCATCCGACTACGGAAAGAGTCCCTAATTTCGAGGCAATCTATTTGTTATGGCTTAAGGCAATTTAATACACAAAAGTTTTCAGCCTCGATCTTCCATATTCTTAGCTAAGCATTATTAAAAGTGTTGACACATAGAATTTCAAAGCAATTATTCAAATAGATTCCGTATTTCTCATCCTTCCTAAAGATTCAAATATCATTGCAACCTTCAAGTAAGAGAGATAGTACATTCTCCCATTTGCAATCTAAAATTTAACTAGTAAAAATACCCCTAAGGAGGTGACAAGACTTCAAGTTTAAATATTGGATAATAACCTCCGCTTTGCCTTATAGCAATTTCGAGCCCCACTTAGGGCATGTTCGCTCTACTTATCTGCCTGCTGACATCTTTGCTCGCTTTCTAAAGATGAAGGGTGAGAGAGCCTACCATATCTGCGGTACTGATGAACATGGGACTCCTATTTTGGCGAAAGCTATTAAGGAAGGCAAATCTCCAAGAGATATTGTTGATCATTATCATGAAATAATAAAGAGGGCATTCACTAAGGCATTAATTCATTTTGATATTTTCTCCAGGACTACGAAGCCCCACCATTACGAAATGACAACTAAATTCTACAAGAAGGCAAAACAAGAAGGATATATTTATTTCAAGGAAGTCCCGATACTGTATTGTGAACGCGATAAAATTGCATTACCAGATAGACTCGTCATTGGTACATGTCCTTATTGCGGCGCACCAAATCAGTATGGTGATCATTGCGAGGCATGCGGACGTACTTATTCAGCGTTTCAATTAAAAGACGCCCACTGTGCTATATGTGGATCTATCCCCGTAGTAAAACACAGCAAACATGCATTCTTCGCATTAAGTCAGTTATCTGATAATTTAGAGAAGTGGCTAAAGGGCGACAACGTTAAGATAACTCGTGGAGTTAAGGAACATGTTATGCATTGGATAAAAGAGGGGCTACAAGATTGGGATATAAGTCGCGATATTTACTGGGGCGTCCCTATACCCGATCTCCCTAATCAGGTTTTCTACGTTTGGTGGGATGCTCCAATTGGTTATGTATCATTTACTAAGGAGCTATTTGATGCCATTGGGGAGAATTGGGAAGATGCGTGGATCTATGGGAATGCATACATTGTTCATTTTATTGGCAAGGATATTATTTATCATCATGTTCTTTTCTGGCCTGCAATGTTAATGGTCAATGAGTTTAAATTGCCCAATGAAATAAGAGTACGAGGATTTGCGACATTAGAAGGAGAGAAAATGAGTAAAAGTCGTGGTATTTATATAACTCTAGAGGATTTCATCCGAATCTGGCCGTCAGAATATTTAAGGTTTTATTGGGGCATCACTACGAGTGAGAGTTTAGATGATGGCGATTTTAACTTCCGAGAATATAAGGAGAAAATCAATAAGGTCTTAATAGGGGAAATAGGCAATTTCGTTCATAGAGTTTTAACACTAATATCGCGAGGAGAAATATTACGAGGGAAAATTATTAAGGATATCTCAAAAGAAGTTAGAGAGAGTTTAAGCAGATTTGAGTCATTAATGATTAAAAACCAGTTCGACAGTGGTTTAAATGTCATTATTGAAATAGCAAGGCTTGGAAATAAATTACTAAGCGAAACAGAGCCCTGGAGGAATTTAACGAGCAAGGAAGCAGCAGACGTGCTAGTTTCAGCATTCTCTTTGATTGTTTCATTATCAATTCTATTATCTCCATTCTTACCTGAATCTGCGCGTTCACTCCGTGAAATGATAGGATTTAAAGCTAGTTTTCCTGAGAATTACATTCAACTAGGCTCTTTGATAAGTAATGAAGAATTTATATCTTCTTTACTGAATCAAGTAACTAAGCATAAAGGAAGAATAAAGCCTTTATTTAAGAAAGTGCTGGATGAGGAAATCTCCCAAATATCATCAAAACTCAAAAAATAGAAAGTGGTGGTAGAATTGCAGATCAACCAATTAATAGCGTGGACAAAATCCCCAATAGCTGGGAGAAGAAGAAAAGCGATAAAAAAGCTTACTAAATTTGTGCTAAACAATCCGGAAAAAATTAAGGAATTTTATGATTTGTTAAAAGATATGATCGCAGACGAAAACTGGAGCGTAAGAAGCACGGTAGTCAGCTCTATCGCCGAAATAGCTAGCTTAAAAGATGAAATTAGAGCGGATGCCATCAGCATTCTCCTGGGATTAATCGAAAATGATGAGCCAAATGTTAGAGCTTCAGCTTTACAGGCTATAAGAAAAATTATAGCAAAAGATCCTAATCTTATAAATGATGATATCCTAAGAGCTTCCAAAAAGGCTTTAGATGATGAAAATCCTAATGTCCGGGAAGCAGCTTTAAACTTGACATTAGAGTTGAGTAAATATGATGCTGAGATACTAACGGATACTTATTCTATAGTGCTTACACTCGCGAAAGATTCTAATCCTAGAATAAGAGAATCTGCATTACGAATTCTTGTGAAAAATATAGATAAAATGACCGAAGATCAATTAGAAGATGCAAAAAATATCTTCTACGAACGAACCACAGATGAAAGATTTGAGGTAAGAAAACTCTCAATTGAAGGGCTAATGAAATTGTTCACCAAAGGTCTTATTTCATATAGCTCTGAAATTGCTAATTTAGTACGTAAAAAATTGCGTGATCCCGCAATACCAGTTAGGATCACGGCATTAAATTTTGTAGTTTCGATAATCGAGAAAAATGCTAGATACTCCGATGATTTCCTAGACATAATTACAAAGGAGATCCTATTAAGAGAAAAAAATCTCAATTTACTTAAGGTTACCATTGAAATTCTTGATAAATACGTTGATAATATACCAGAAGACATAATCAACAAACATGATGTTCCTCGAACACTTGACATACTTGAAAAGTCTATTATACCCAAATCTCCCGATAAAGCTCGGTTAAAAGCCTCTGTGAGACAACTATTGGAAGATAAATTAGGTTATACCTACGAGATAAGAAAGAAAATGTGGGGGGAGATTTCGCACCAAGAAAAATAATTTCATCCGAAAAACATATCGAGTGTTGTCTTCTTTTCTTCCTCCTTAACTTTTTCTGGCTCCTTCTTTTTGGCTTCTTCTTTAATTTCTTCAGCTTCTCTTACTTCAACATCTGTTGCTGTCTCGGCACTCGCACCGAATGTTATAACTTTTGGACCAATACTTTTAATTGCCTCCTCATAGGCATTTAAAACCTCTTTTTCTATTTTCTCACGCTCTTTCGGTTTAAAGAAATACCTTAGGAAAATCTGTATTGTCTCTTTCGGGATATATAATTTCGCGAAAAGTACGCCCGCTTTTCTCGGATTATTTAGCGCGAGATGTTTTAGAAACCGTAATTCACGTCTTGCACGCCGACGTGAAATATGCGTATATTTCCCATAGAGCTCTAAGAGAGGGCGCAAGCCGAGTTTTTTTGCTGTTATTTCTGATTCCCTTTCTTCCTCTTCAGTTAATTCTATTTCTCCCTCCATTAATCTCTTCATTCTTCCTAATTCTTCTACGATAGTAGGTTTATTGACTCTTATTTTTCTAAGGGCCCAAATGTTCTTAGTCGCTTTTCCATATTTCGCCATAGCATGAGCCAACACGTTCATTGAATCTCTATATGCAATTCGCCAATTCATGTTTCTAGCCCCGATTCTATACAAGTAATCAGCATAAGCTAATTCCTTATAGAATCCACTTATTCCCTTATCTTTATCTAAGAAATTATATGCGTTTTCCCATACCCAGAGAATTATGTCCCAAGGATCTATATCAGTTATTGAGTTTAAATACCTTAGTGCCCGCGCAGCTGATTGTTCAAGAGATTCGCCTTTAAATCCAAATGCGTACCTTATTGCATCTTGTATATTAATCATCTCTTCATGAAAAATCTCAGGAAGAATTCCCGTGTGATAGTATACCTCGAGAGCCTCTACAACAGTTCTAAAATCTGGAGCATATTTTGATAGGAAGTTTATTATGCTCTCCGGGATACTCATATTCATTCGCTTAGCAATCCTCATGATCAGAGTTTTTATCTGATAATCATAAGGTCTATCAAAGAATACCGTTATAGACTTTGTCATAAGGAACCTCACTTTTCTATCATGCATAACATTTGCAGTTAAAGCTAGAGGAAATTTAATATCATCAAGAGCTCTTATCAGCGCTGAAAAACCTCCACGATCATCACGCCCAGACAAGCCATCAACTTCATCGAGTAATATAATCCTTGGGGGTTTATTTATGTTACCTCCAAAAACGAATCCAGCGCTTTTCATCGCTTCCCTAACAACTTCTCTAATTACTGTTGAGTTACGGCGATCGCTAGCGTTAAATTCTACTACAAGAACACCCTCTTGCCCAGCTAATGCGTATACCGTAGTAGTTTTTCCAGTTCCTGGGGGACCTACTAGCAATATAGGTTTATACGGGGCTAATGGTGGAACCGCGGGGGGGATTATCTTTGAGTTTATTTGAGATAGAAACTCCCCCCATATCTTATCCAGCCATTTTCGTATCTCTTTTTGTGCTGTCGGCTTTAGATCAGTGGATAATTCTTTCTTTTTATCTAACTGATTAAATAAAAGCATGTGACTTGATGGGACTTCTCTTGAAGATTTTACACCAGCCCATTCTTCAAATTTCTTTTTAAAGAAATCCTTCCATTTATTAAGAAACCTTGAAACCCATTCACGTCCCTCGTTAGTATGCGAGAAGGCGTACCACTTTCCTCTTTCATCACTATTCCATATTCTTATCAAATTCCATAAGATAATCCATGCACGCCACCACCCTAGTATTTGTGCCCTTTGTTTTCTCGTGAGAATCACTTCGTCAAGCGTCCTTGGTCTAAATAGTTCCGTCCATGGTAATCTCTTCTGCACCGTGGTTATTGCCAAGTCTTTCACCTATACTTTAGTGTGCATATAATAATCATCCTCAAATCCAAAATAATACGTACTTTTACTTATTAAAATTCGCGTTAAGCTTAATTTTAGTTCTGATTATAATGTATATCCTAATAACATTACTCCTGTTGCTAAACGCGCTATCATCTCGTCTTTCTGGTCATTATTTACGTCACAAGGAGTTATTTTAATGATAGGTTCTCCTATTGATAACACATTAATGTGATCTCTCCGAGGATCTATGGAGATTATTTCATTAATCTGAGAAATTCCCACAATTTCTTCTTTTCGATCTCCGTTATAATCACTAATTATCATCCTTTGGACATCGTATTCAATTGGTAGCATGTTTTTAAGGTGCCCTTTATAGCTTTGAATGATTATGGCCGACTTTCCACCTATTCTTGAAAAAGAAATTAAATAAACCACTTCTCTAAATCCATTACCATCTATATCTGCGATTTTGATGTCCTTTATTAAACCCCCAAACGATGCCACTCTCTTATATTCGGGAGAAGAGATGTCTTCTATCAAATATATATGACTACCGTGGGATGCTATTATCTCCGCTTTTCCATCGTTATTAAAATCGTGAATTATGATTTTATACGGTATAAATGGTAAGCGTAGACTATAATCTAGCTTATAACCCTTATCTATTTCATATCTAAATGCTACAATTTCTCTCCCATATACACTAATAATCTCATTTTCCCCATCTCCATCGATATCATGCACACCAATATACTTAAGCGATGCCATAAGGGGTAATCTATCTGTTTTATAGTTTTTCTTTACTATTTGTACTCCCGGTGTCACATCTAAAATAAGTAATTCCTCAATACCATCATTATCAACATCCGCAATAAGACTACAAACTGGTGGGCTTGGTAACGGTATTCTATACATTTGATCAGCACTAATCACTAATAATTCACATGCCTCGCTAAGTGCTACTACCTCCTTAAATCCATCGTCATTAATATCCAGAATTTTTATATCAATCAGTCTTTTGTCACTCACTCTTTTCCTTGAATATAGACTTCCATCGTTCTTTAGAATTATTAATTCTCCTGTACCATCATCCGTAATAATCTCTTTTTCACCATTCCCGTTCACGTCCCCGCACGCAAAGCCAAGCGAAGGCTCACAGATCCCCTTACGTGCCCAATGTATCTTCAGCATAAGAGTTCACTCTTTTAACATTATATTCATGCATACTCATACTTGAATACTTATAATGTTGTTTAATGTCAATTAAAGCAATTTCAACGTATTTTTCTCGTAGGACGCTATTAATATGCCGATTAAAATAATGTATTCCACAGAATGTTACCTGCCTTTAAATTATTTCCCTCATTTGTATTAACATGAGGCGATTTTTAATATGATCAATAAACAAGGTAATGAAACACTGAATAATCATACTACTTTAGTAAAATGTCCTTTTTGCGGATCTAGTAATGTATTAATCTATGATGATTCGAATACTATAGTATGCGGAAACTGCGGAACTATACTGGATGAAAATCC
>JAHKLF010000070.1 GCA_029856615.1 Candidatus Njordarchaeota archaeon | reverse complement strand
TTTAAAGTATTCTTCCTTAGTTATTACCTCAAAGTTTGCGAGTTTTATATCAGACGTCGGAGAACGTCTTAATTCGAAGTGACTTTTAATTTCGTCTAATAATATGGATATTAATTCTTTATCTGTATCATCCTGAACTACCACAACAATAGGCTCTCTTTCAACAATCATAGAAAGAATCGCGTATCCTATACCTCTCGCACCAAGCTTGCGGACAAGTTCTGCGAATTCGTGCATTCTAAACGCCACTCAGAATAGTTCTTAAGATGATTACATTTATTTGAGAATATTCCCCATGCCTTCTCTACAATTTGAAGTTAAAGAATGTAAATATAAATGATACTTAAGTGCTTTTCTGTTCCTATATAATAGTCTCGTCTAAATCACAGGTTTCCACCGCTGGATAAATTCATCAAATGCCTTTACTTTCTTCAAAAAAGCTCCATAGCTGACAAGACCCTTTAATGCAATTATTCCTCTCTCCGGAGTAGGATAAGATGGAACTCCTAATTCATCGAAACGATCCCTTACCCATGTAGCCATTCCCGCACCACCAATATCTACCGCTACTACAGGTTTTTTGTATTTCTTAATAGCTTCTATAATTTTATCTACGAATTTGGCTGAAAGGAGCGGAGGATGATGAAGAGCTATGACAAGAACAGCATCTATGCTATCTTCCTCAAGAGCAGCCTCTATGGCGGCTACGTATGATTCATCAGAAGCGCTTCCACTAATATCAATTGGGTTTGCAAATGTCGCTACCGAAGGAATAATACCCCTCTCTTGCGCTTTTCTTAGTTTTTCTAATAACTTATCAGAAGTAGGAGGCACAATTAAACCAACTTGTTCTGCTTTATCACTCGCTAATATCCCCGCACCCCCTCCATCTGTTACAATTGCAATATTTTCTCCTGCCGCTGGAGGCTGATAAACTAATGCCTTCGAGACATCTAAAAACTCCATTAAATCATTCGTCCAAATCGCCCCCATTTTTTCCACAGCCGCCTCGTACACCTTTATATCCCCTGCTAAGCTTGCAGTATGGCTCGCTACTGCTCTAGCACCTGCCTTTGTCTTTCCGCCTTTCAGCAAAACAATTGGTTTATACTTAGAGAACTCTCTAGCAACCTTCACGAGTGCTCTTCCAAGCGCTTTTATTCCTTCTATGTATATCATAACAACTCTGATAGTTGGGTCTTTGAGAGCCCAAAGAAGCATATCGATTTCATCTACGTCAACTTTATTCCCGTAACTAATAAATTTGGATAGCCCAATTCCTTCTCCGTACATATAGTCAAGTACCGCAACTCCCAGCGCCCCACTTTGCGATATAAACATTATATACCCCTTCTTAGGTCTAGGACATGCTAAAAGTTCTTTTCCGTTAAGTGATTTATGATACGGAAGAAACATGGTATCAACGCCATTCCAAGGATCGAAAACGCCTAGGCCATTTGGTCCAATGATTCGGATATTATATCTTCTTGCTGTTTCCACAACTTTGTTCTCTAATTCAACATTCCCTATCTCCGAGAATCCCGCTGAAATAATTGTAGCTACTTTAACTCCTTTCTTGCCACATTCTTCCATAGCTCCTGGTACATACTTAGCGGGCACTAGAATTACTGCGTGATCTACTTCATCGGGCACATCTAATATGCTTTTATATAAAGGCTCCCCGAATAGTTCTCCGCCTTTTATATTTACTCCATAGACTTTAGCTTTCAATAAGCCGCTTCTGCTATTCTCTAACAATATTTTAAAAGCGACCCACCCCGGGGAATTAACATCCCTAGATGCTCCAATGACCGCAATAGATCTTGGTTCAAAGAAAGCCCTCAATTGTTCACGTGCAATATCCGAGAATTCTTTTAACTTCTCTGGGGTTAATTCTACTTTATCTAAATCTGCCTTATAGGACATAATAGGCCACCTAGAATAATATAATGTGAGTTATGACATTACTTTTTGAATATCAAATCATTATATAGAAAATTAAATTATATGGTATTTAGTATTGCGTAGCTTCATCTATAGAGTCTTCAAGAATTCATCATTGAGATCTCTGTATTTGTGCATATTTTTATATCATAATTTTCATATTTGTAAATGTATGCATTAAAATCGCGGTGTTTCTTAAATGAGAAAAAAGACGTATGATATATTATATCTGAGCGGGCTTGTAGTAATAATCATTATAGGTACTATACTGACTGGGGGCTTATCGGCTTTATTAGCAATACCATTTCTTCTCTTCATGTTCCTTGGAATAAGAATATTAGGAGATCGGTTCGGCCGCTTTTTCCTGACATTCGCAATTAATGAAACAATGGCTATGGCAAAAATTGGCAACAAAGTTTTATCTTTATCCCAAAAATATGAGAAACAGTACAATAGTCTAGGTAGTGTTATCGACTTTACATCAAAATTAATCCTAATAAACTTTATTGCAACGCTTTTAATAGCTAAAATTCTAGGTGTAGGTACCTCTCTTAAAAATGTCGGTGCCACCCTTCAGCACTTTCTAATAGCCGTCGTTTTATCAATGTTCATAACAATGTTAATCTCACCATTGGGCTTAAGTATGTATGTTATTGAAGGGTCAAAGTATCGCTTATTGGACATCAAAAAAGGAATTCTAGATTACCCTGGTATACTCCTTAGAAGAATATTTAGAGGGTTATTTGGATTCGGTAATTTTATTGTATTAATATGGGTTTTATTGGATTCTATGTCGGTAGCTGGATGGGATATCGGATTCGGAATACAGATATTTTTAATGCTTGTATTCCTGATACTAGGAGCTCTTACATTAAGTGCATTAGTAGTCTCTCTGGCACTGTGGAAATTCAGTTCGGATAAAGTCAATAACTTAATATCTGCATTTCAGACAAATTTAGAGAAAGCTGTAATAAGTGCAGATGAAGCTCTTTCAATATTCAAAGAGATGCTGGGGGTCAAAGAAATTGAGAAAGGAGGAGAAACTGAGGAGATTTTATGATGTAATTGACAATATAGAATTATACTCACCAAAAATCAATGTATTTAGATATAGAATAAATGAACTCATACAAATCTTACACCGACATCGTAATTATTTTGGAAAATATGCTTTAGATGTAGGTTGCGGAGGCGGAATATCCTCATTCGCTCTAGAAATCATCGGTTTAAACGTATTCGGCATAGATATTCAGAGAGATATGATTGAAATAGCAAGAAATGCGGCAAAGAAGTTTGGTTTCTCTGCAAGATTTTTTGTCGGAGATGCCAGTAATATATCATTTCAAGATGTAACGTTTGATAGCATTTTCTTTTTAGGCAATGTTTTGGTACATATTAGTAGAGAAGAATTAGCAAGAACTATCGATAATCTCACTAATTACCTAAATAGGAATGGTGTTTTTGTCTTCCATTATTGCGATACTATCAACGAAATACTGACCGGGGATTTCTTCATCAGAAGCCCCCAAATGAAGGCTGCTGAAACCTCATTCTCCTATAATCCCGAAGAAGGTCATTTTAGCATAATTATAATTCAGAGAAAACTAAGGGATGATTTATTTGAAGCTGAAAAGTACGAGCTTTACATATGGGCTCCATGGATTTTAAAAAGAGAAATGGTAACTAAAGGCTTCAAGCTTGTCTTACGAGAGAAACTACCAAGAAACTTTTATTTAGATATTTATCAAATCAAAGAGAATTAATTTTTAGATCGCTTTTTTCTTCTCATTTCATGAGCCAGTATCTCAATCTGCCTAGCCCATCCATCATCTCCAAATAAATTCTTTGCCTTCTTTGAAATCTCCAGCATTAATTCAGCTGCTCTCTCCTCCTCACATGACTCAACCGTTTTAATAGCATCTCGTAATATTCGGCGAGAAAGACCAGCATCACAGGGATATATCTGCTCGCTCAGAAAGATGAGTGCTTGAGCTTTATCCACTTTGCTTAAATTCTCTATCTCCTCTAACGCATACTCAATAAGAACGCGCCCCCAGTTGGGATCAACTGATATGATTGCACTACACACACGTGAAAAGTACCTGATTTTTTCTAGTTTATTCGATATTTCATCATAAAGGGCTAACGCGCATTTTGCAGCATTTTTAAAATCTCTTTCAGAATATTGGAATAGTGGTATTTGTTTCGGCAGCAGATCTATCTTATATTCTCTAGGAGAATTATTTATTTCTCTTAATAATCCTATAGCTTCTTGAAGAATTTGCTTAGGGAAAACATCTTTAAAATCTAGTAAAAATTCGATTTTCTTATTATACAATTTTAGTGGCGAAGAACACTTATCGCATTCTGAAATCATAAATTTTTTAAAGCTGTTATATGCGTCTTCTAAATCCAATTCTGCTAACTTCTTTATGGTTTCTTTTAATAATTCTTTATCAGTCGATTTCTTTACCCCAATAAGAGCGTTTTCAATATAATCCACAATATACTTTAAGATGAATCTCACTTTATACGAATCAACATATCTATAAAATGCCTCAGTTTTCACGAAGTAATAAAGTTGTTCATATTTAGAGATAAATTGCGATTTTGGTATTCTGGTCTCAAGCCAATTTAACACCTTACTTAAGAGATCATCAGAATCGCTCCTAACTAGAGATTTTGCAGCCTTTAGCATAATTTCAATCCCGAATTTATCTGGTTTTATTTTAGTTATTAGGCTTTGAAAGAGTTCTAGGGCTTTGCTTTCATTCCAGATTGCTACATCTCCTATAATCTCAGCTAACAGAGATAACTGCATTTCGATATTGAAATCATATATTATCCTAAATGCCTTACCAAACCAATTTTTCGCAATACGGACATTTTCATTATCATCGCTAATTGATATCAAACTACTAGCGGCTCTTCCTAGCACTTTAGCATAGCAAGTACTATCCCCACACCTTTCCGCAAGTTCAACTGCACTCATTATCAGAGAGTCTCCGCGCCCTACATCATATTTTGCTAATGCTACTCCGGAATTAATTAGGATTAGTGCTCTATCATATGGACTACTAATCGCAATTAAATAGTTCAATATCTCATCAATAATCCTTTCTCCAAGCTCATTAAATCCGCATTGAAAAGCATAATCAGCTATCTCGGTTAAATATAAACATCTTCTCACTGTGCTACGAATACTTTCCACTTGTTCATACGATTCTAATAATACATGATAAGCCTCCTCACTCTTCTTAGCATATTTGTGATAAAATAAAGAGACTTTATTTAGCGCATTAATCTTCTCTTCCACAAGAAACAGAAGCGGTATAAATCCTCTCAACTCGGACAACCAGGGAGAGACATCAATTCCTTCAAAAGAAACCTCCTCTAATAGATTGAAGACTCCACGCCATATATGAACCCTCGAACGCCCGAAGATTGTAATGTCTGATCGAAGAGCTCCCAATAAACTATTAAGTTGTCTCCTTAGAAGCCCTCGAAGTTGCTTAGGCCCTTTCAAGTATTAACCTCCTAAACTAGTATGTTAAACTGAATTAAACTAAAACATTGTGATAATTTTAACATCATATATAAGTATTATAAAGTTTAATATTTATGTAATACTAGGAAAAAATTATATTGACCATATATCTCCAATTAAGCAATATAGTTAACAGGGTTTGAAATCTTGATATAACATTACTTGATTATTCATGATGATTGAAATGAATTCAATTATTAAACAGAAGTTAACAGATTTTTTCGGAGATATACCTCACGATTATAATGGGTCATTTATGATACATGTAGGACCCACCACTAGTGGCTTTGATGTAGAGTTTGTCTTCCACGAAGATAAAATCATTGTCAATAAAGTACTGCCGAATATTGATAATGAAAAAATCTCCATTCTGCTTCAAGAAATCCCCCAGAGAGATGATATCAGATATGATATTGATCAGGGATGGTTAAATATCGTTTTTAAAACTCCTGAACCGTCTAAAGATCTAGATGCATTATTAACAATATTACGAGAAATCTATAAAACCTTCATTCGCTTATTTCCTACAGCAGCTTGGCGTGATTTAGGCGAAATAAATGTCGAAAGCTTGGGATACGAAATAACAATTCTATCCCCAGAGTATCGGGAACCAATCAAAACTGGATGGCGAAATGACATAATTGTTGTTATGCCAACCAATGATGCATGGTTCATAACAAATTTCGGTAAGGATCACGTTAAATTGCCATTGCTCTCTGTTTCAATAGATTCAAAAATCATAGCATATGCCCCTTCGCAAGAAAATACTCTAGTGCCCATAAATCTAACCGATATTCTTAAAAGAGTAAGAGAAATATCCCAAGATATAGGAAGCGGTTTTATTAGACTGCCTAAAGATGAAATCGATTTATTGCTTTCGATTAATGAATTGCTTAGTCTACTTGATATGATAAAGGCGTCTATGGAAAATATTACTTTACCTCTCTCTCCGGTGTCCTTCAAAGTCCAAGATAAAAGGAAACTCAAAAATTACGCCGAAGAACTATTAAAAATCATCGAGACATTACGTAGAGTCAACAACTTAAATGAATTAATCAGAAGACGCCTTGCTATAAGGTTATCAATTGAATTGGCTAGGAAAATGATTGCTAGAGAGAAAGGTGTAATCGTTTCAAATGTTCGTAAAGTATCAAAATTGGGAGCAGGTAGAGCAGTTTACATCGGTAAGGAGGAACTCAAAGTCCTACCTTTAGGAGAAAAAGTATTAGTGAGCGTTGTAGATGATAAAGGGAAGAAAAAAATCATTATAGAACCACTTTAGCTCTCCTGGAATTTTTCTATTCACTCTTCTTGTATAAGGGTTTTATCTCTCTCTCGAAAACTTCTACAGCAATCGGAATTGCGTTGTATTCTTCTAAGAAGACATCTAATGTTAAGGCATCCTTTAATATCTCCTCACTGGCTACTATATCGCCGTCCTCTGTAAGACTAAATGACACTTCCGCGTACTGATCGCTTATCTCTAATAGTTTTTTATAGACAGCGCATAATTTGTCCTCGGGAATATTCTTTATATTCTCAATTGCGGAAAACATCATGATCCAATTCTTACTAAACCTAATTATCACCACAAACTCCTGCCCATTGCGCTTTTCTTTAACTACAAAGATATTCCTCTTCTCATCGTATGCAAAATCCTTTTTTAATAACCTTAAGTATCTTCCTATACGTTTAACTATTTCATCCTGCACATTAATCACCTCATGTAATAACTTTGGACTCCTCCGCAAGAGTTTTTATTTCTGGAAATACTTTCTCCCAGAACAATTTAGCTGCTGCGGGAATAGCATGATATTCCTCATCGAATACATCAAAAGTTAAGGCGGAGAAATGTATATCCTCTGTTATGTAAATACTATACTCGTCATCCAAAGAGAATTTGAATTCCGCGCTTTTGTAACTA
>JAHKLF010000007.1 GCA_029856615.1 Candidatus Njordarchaeota archaeon | reverse complement strand
ATAGTACTTCGCTTAATATGTCTTCATCAAGCTTTATATTTAGTAACCATGCTATTATGTTTAGCATCAGCCGTACGTTATCAGCTTTTAAAATCCACTCGTCATCAAAGATTTTATATGAGCCTACTACTAATACTCTCCCATTACCATATTTTGTACCGACAATTATAGGCGCGTTAGAGGGATACGCGTAGCTCGGAGTACTTAAGATAATAAAAGTGGTTATTCTTTTCTTTATGAGAAATGATGCTCCATCTGGATAAATAATCCTTGTAACATTCTTTAATATATCATGATGCTCTTCCACTATTTTGATTTCAATAGGCTGAGTTCCAGTCATGCTTTTTACTTTTTTACATCTGACATAGATTCCAAGTATTTCCATTATCTCATTAATATTGGAAGATAATGTGCATTCGCTTTCGCTATCTAGCAGAATTAATAATGCTCCACCTTTTACAACATAATCGATTATTGTTTTTATTTCAGATGAAAGAAATTTACTTCCGTACTTAGCTGGTATAATTAACAATTTCGTCGAAAATAATGTTTGTTCATCAATATTTTGTATCTTTATTAAAGATATTCCTATTTTCTTAAGGATATTATTAACAAGCGTATAATTTGAATCTAAGCGCCCCTTCACAGAAAACTGATCTATACCGATCCTAACTCCGCTTATACCTTTCATCTTTAACACAATTTAAAAGCCGATTTTACTTGAGGTACACTACAAAAATAGTTCTATAAACTTAGTTAAAATGTTTCGTGCATCGAAGACAAAACATTTCTGTTGCACAGTGAATATGATTCCGTATATGAAAAAACTATCTCATTACGGCCTCATAGAAGAGTAACTCATTAATTCTCATTAAGCTGATCAATATATCTCTCTTATTCTTAGTTAAATCTTGAGAAAGCTTATCAATGCGCTTCTTTTCTTCCAATAATCTTTTTCTTATATTAGGATCTAATATAGCTATAAAGGCCCTTTTCAATTTAGTTAAAATTCTCTTTACTTCTGTTTTCATCAATAATTTTTTTGTAGTCATTGATAATTGAATCGTATTTCCGATCATCAATTTCTTATATCGTCCATCAATTACATTATTCAGGAGAATCTCTTCGTCAGGCGAAATTAGTTCTGATAGGTATAATAGTGATAAAATCTCGGGATCAACATCTATTTTAGGTTCGACGCGTATAATTACCTTGGCTGTGTCATCCATTAACGGGTATACACGAATCTCTGCATTAAAAAATTCTGATTCGATTTTTTTCGCAGGGATCCCCTCTTGATATGCTTTTAATAAATTTTCTAAGCTCTTAATTAATTGATCGACCTTTAATATCTGTCTACGAAAAATTTCAACAAAACTTTCTGAAGTCATTTTAAAATCACTTTTTAAAACCTCCTAATGGCTTAAGATGCTCCGGTCTAGCTATTATTAACTTAACCTTGTTTCCGTCTCTTATTTGCACAACATATGCTCTTCCCCTCTTCTCCACAATCACTCCTGTTCTTCCATGAAATCTTGGATGAGGCATCCCTTTATGAATACTTGGTTCAATCTCTATCACTACCTTTTCTCCAATTTTATATTGATATAATACTTTGCTTAATGAAAACATCCCTCGCCGTCTTGGGCTCTTTCTAAGTATTTGCCTTGTCCCAGCTCTAAATCCACGAGAATGTCTCATTTAAACCACCAGTATTTATAGTCTCTCCAAAAATCTCTGGATATTGTTTATTACCTTCAGAGCAATTGATATTAAATCTTTTTCCTTAAGTTCGGCTTTTAGACTCTCGAGATAAGCTTCTCTTCTTACGGGTAATAACCCCAATTTATATATACAACCAATTGATGCTGCAATGGGTATTATAAATCTATTTCTTAGTGGCAACATCTTAGCATATGCGTTGTTAATTTCTGAGATCTTCAAAATATAAAGATCAGATGCTCTCTCCTTATATTTATTCATTAGATTGATTAAGTCCTCACTAGTAGGGAACGATTTTGTGATACAATGAAGTAGATCTGAGACAATAATCACACCACTTTCGTCTTTGAGATAATCTAAAAAAAATTGTGCAAAGAGATAATCTAGGGACAAAATTAAGTCTGCATTTCTCTGAGAAAATCTTGGGGAAAAAACTCCTTCGCCAAATCGCAATAGCAAAACTTCTATGCTGGAGAATAATTTACTAGCGGGATTAATAATCGCCTGTGCTTTAAATGGTATTCCCTCACGAGTAGCTACTGACGCCATAATTTTTCCTATTTTATGTATGCCTTGAGATGTAAAACCAACTATTATGATGTTTATCTGCATATACCCTCACGTTTTTAATCATGTAGTATAAATGCAGCCTTTTAATCTATATTATAATGCTCCTGCTCGCATAAACCACATTGTAGGCATATAGATGCGTCTGAATGATACTCTCGGGTAATCACGTTGAAAGATATAGCAGGACATTTGATCCTTAGGCAAGTGTTTAATGAGAGATGTTTTATAAGATTACCTTCTGAATATAACTCTTTATTTTCTTCATAATCATTAATTGCTAAGTTTAATAGTACAATATTCTTCTTAGCGGAAACAGACAAAATCATATCCACTATTTTCTCAGGATTAACACCGCGCAGGGATCTTATCAATATTCTATTTAAAGTTAATCCCTGATGCTCTAAGTGTCTTATAATTTTTTCAGTATCACTATTTATTGCACCTAGAATTATTAAACATAATACGGGCCAATTCTTCAGCAATGTCGTGAACTTAGAGAGAAAATGCAGTTGTTTGGGTAACTTATTACTCCTTGCAACAATTAAGTATTTAATTCCACTCCGTTTATTTTTCTGGCGCATAAAAAAGATGAAAAGATCCGCGAAATCTTCGAAATAGTATATTGGTAAGTCCTCACCTTCTATCTCATAGTATTCCTTATCACCGATTAGAAGAAAATGAATGTCATTATGCTTTATTAGTCCTCTAAGAATGTAATTTAGTAGGAGAATGTTTCTCGATGCACATTGTCTTAAAAAAATATTTTTTTCTCGCATTCTTCTAAAAACCGTACTGACAAAATCTAATCGGCTTAATACTTCATTAACTGCCATATAAATTTCTTGATCTAATAAGTCATCGATGTTTGTTGGAGTAATTATAATCGGAGAATCCACGATTTCTCCATTTTCGCTCAATCTTTGAACAATACTTCGTATTCTAATACTCAGAAATGGTGAATGTTTAGGTTCTATAACAATGACGAATCGTTTATTTAAAAGAAAGTCCTTAATAACTTTGATAGGAAGCGGGAGAACCGTAGTTAATTCAAGAATAGTAACTTTATCTAATAGATTTCGAGAAAGAAAAACATCTAATACGTCAGCAAATATGCTACCTGGCGTAATGATTAATGTATCGCTTCCTGTATTCCCATACTGATCGAATAACCTTAGGCGGCACTCCATATGAGGAGAACCCTCTTGTCCAATACTACTATGGTTAATTTTTTCTATCATACATTCTTCAGCTCTCCAAATTAATGACGAGCCTAAAAGTATTGTAATCGCATTTCCTTGTTCCTGTGATGCGCAATTTATCGCCCTACGAGAAATTTTAATTAGTTTACTTAATGATGATGGTTCTAGTAATATAGTCCTAGATAAAGCAAGAATCTCTTTAATTAATTTCGAGAGATGAAAAGAAGAATTGCTAATCTCTATGAGAAATATAATCAAGTTCCCTTTAGCCTTTTTTAAGAGATCACATATTGCGGATAAGGGAACATCATATATAAACGAAGATACTGTAAAAAGTGCTATTTTGCAGTTTCTCTTAATTGCTGTTCTGATTAAGACTAGTAATTTCTTTGCACTACTAATAGCCCAAATATTATCGCTCGTTAAATTAAACTTGCTTAATGATTCATATAAGCCTATTCGAAATTCTCCTTCATAAATATAGATAGCAAATCCCTGTTTCTTTAGGTAACTCAAAATTTCACTTATCGCTTCAATCCAATCCATGATGATTCTCATTCTCACACCCATTTGCACTATAGTTTTATTTTTGTTAAGACTTCTGCAGATGACTTTTTAACTAGAACAGTATATTCGAATTGCGATACCCAATTTCCTTTTGCATCAACTAAAACGGGATAGCCGTTTATTAAGCCTTTCGACATGAGATACATTAATTTTTTCTCTAGTATGCTCACATATTTATGACTCCCATAATGTGAGCTTATGAGCCATCTCAATGCAAATGGTAATGTTCTAAAATTCTTATAAATACTCGCTAAGAATCTATCTTTCTTTGCAACAAGTTTTTGTTTAATTGAAAAAATGTAGACTCTATCATGTACATGGATAGAATAGCTATCATTTGCTGACGACACTAAGAAGGGCTCTATAGCAATAATCATTCCTTCTTTTATTTTTCTATCTCGTCTAAGAACTTTTGGTGAATTTGGTATGAACATTCCAGCATGTAGAACATGCTTCTTAATTTCATGACCTCCTAGATCTACTAGAACACCAAATCCAGCTTCGTGACTTTTTTCCCATATAAAGCGGCTGATCTGACTCAACTTTATACCATCTTTTATTATTTCTACTACTGAGTCTAAGACTTCCATATTAGCTTTTACTAATCTATGTAGATATTTATTTCCATTTATAATGAATGTGTATGCAGCATCAGCTATGGCTCCATTTACTAGTACGCCAATATCTACCTTGACTAGGGCATTACTTGGTAACGTAGTTAAGTCTGCTGGCGGTGATGTATAGTGTGCAGCTACATTATTTACAGATATATTTGCAGGAAATGCTGGTTTAGCTCCCATATCGATAATTTTTTTCTCAATTTGAAGACAAAGATCAATAATTTTTTTCCCCGCCTTAATATTGGATCGAATATTTTTAAACACACTTTCTAAGATTTCTCCAGCCTTTCTCCAATCTTCAATGTCTTTGATCATTTAGCCACCTCTTTTAGCAAGATACATGGAAAAAATTAGAAGAAGGAAATATACTAAAGTTGCTAAGATAAGCACAACTTTCTCAAGCAGTTTAATTATAGTAATACCTGCTATGCTATAATATTTTTCTAAAAATCTTAGGAAACTGACACCGCCGAATATCACAAAAAGTAGTGCCGAAAACATAGAGATGTCTAGATTATCCCGGATTAATCCTTTAGACCTTCTAATATACCATGATAGAATAGAGAGACTCATGAGGAGCCCTAAACTGGCAATTTCGATCTTGTAATAAAGAAAACCGCCTATTAGTATTAATGAGATCAAAATCTGTGTGATTAGTATTTTCTTAAGCGGGACTTCTACAGAGGCATCATAAGCATGTGCTCCTTCGTAAATTAATAGAATGAAGTCGCATAAACTAGCACTTATTCCTATACACATCGCTATGGAGTATATTAAATATATTATGAAATCAAATAAATTGATAAAGAGCAGTACGGTTAGCTTAGCATATACGTAGAGAGGAATAACCATTATTATTAGAAGATATACTAATACTGTTGCTAATCCAAAGAAAACAATTACAGATAACGCATGGTGATTTCTTATAGCTAATTTTCTTGCTATTATGTAGGGTAAATATAACGCCATTGCAATAATTAGCAATGGTGAAACAAGGGGAATTATTAAAACGTATGTTAAGACTATCGCGATTATTGTATAGAAGACTTTATAGAAAAAGGAGAGACCTTCCAACGTTTTATTTAAAAAAATATTAAGACCTTCTACTATTACGTCATAATTATTCAATAGTATGAACAACCACGTTGTAATAAGTATCATTAAAATCGAGATTTTCATTAAGTATGAAAATTCGCTGTTGACTAATGGAGTTATGTAAACGCCAATTACGAAAAAATAGATTACTATACTTACGATGAAAAGATCAACAAACATTCTTATAGTCATATTGTTATACCGAAAAACATCATTCATAGGGTCTCATCGGTACAATCATTGAAGGACAATATAAAATTTACATCCCATCAGCTTAAAAATCACTTGTTAATTCGTGATATTTTCGCGTTTTAATTTTTCCTGATAACTACATGCATTAAAAACAGCTACTAATTGGTTTTTTAGCGCTATTCTAATGAATAAGAAACTTAAGATATAATACTCTTTAGGCTAAAAGCTACTAATGATTTTTAATTTAGCATAATCATCGTTCGTAATGCATAAAACCATTAAGTTATTAAATCTCAGTTATCATTACAAATAAATTCGATAACATACTCTCGCGTCTCTATTAAACTAGCGGGGGTTCCCGAGCGGTCAAAGGGGCCAGGCTCAGGCCCTGGTGGCGCAGGCCTTCGCGGGTTCGAATCCCGCCCCCCGCATCAATCTTATGCTCATTCTTATACTACATGGAATTGCCATCTTAGAGAAGATGCGCTCTGGTTTTATCATGCGCTTTATAGTGATGATTATGATTAACGTTAATTCATCGAAAAGAAAGATCGTCATTATTGGGCTTCATAATGTTGGAAAAACATCAATAGGGAGAATGTTTATTAGCCTTTCTCCTAATGAGGCTTTGGATACAGAACCATCAATTAATGTCGAGAAGTATATTAAGGAGACTATTCTTGGCGTGTCTAATATTTTTGTAACCCCTGGTCAAAAACGATTCTTAAGTGCATTAGAGCACAAGCTGCATGAAATAATAGTTAATTCAGATATAATAATATACGTTATTGACGCCGCAGATAAAAAACGCATGGAGAAAATGATTAGATATTTCCAAAAAGTCTTAGAACTTATATCATCGCTTTATGGAACGCAAAGTTACGCTCCTAAACTATTATTGCTTGCGCATAAGCAAGATATACCTGGCGCTTTGGGGAGAAAAGAAATAAAAAGATTGTTCATAGATCCCTATTTATCAAGGTATTCTTTCCTAAGTGAAGCCAAGGTTTACGAAACGACAATATATGACCCCAGGGTATTCATTGAGATTTTATCTAAGGAGATATTTAAGCATAGTATCCTTAATTTTGATCACTACATAGTTAAGCTTCATAGAATAACGCGTGCTCAGGTTACGTGTTTAAGCGATACAGAGGGACTTCTCTTGTCCTCTGTCGGAAATGAAGAAATCGCTTTTGATATTGCTGTGTTATCTGCTAAGATATTCGATATCCTTATTCGCGAAAAAACAATCTCTAGCTCTCTGACTCCTCTTGTGATCGGAGACTTAACCTTCATTAATATTCTCTCAAATAACCTAAATAAGAAAACACTGATAGTCTTCTTCAATGTAAGTAGAAAAAAACACGCGTTATCTCTTGCATTAGTGAATTATAAACTTCTGTTTTACAACACGCTACAAAAAGTTATCGAAACAACGAGATGTATAAAAACTATATACCAAAATCGATATAAGGGGGAGACTAATGCAAGTTAAATGCGATGACATTATAGCTGCATTAGCGGAATTCCATCCCGTTGAGGGGCCCATTTTTTCAGTTATAATACCTAAAGATGCTCCCATTGATATAACTCTGGAATTTGAAATAGCAAGCTCTTGTCTACATTTACAGGGTTTTGCTGAATTTAATGTTAATCATTTAAGAGTTTATAGTCATAGTTTTGATATAAAGACTAAGAATAGACAATACTCAAGGAAATTCGCACTTGTTATATTGGTGAATGATGAAAAAATTAGCAACCAAAGAACTCGTTTGGAAACACTATTCGAAACAATCCTAAAAGAATATGTCGAAAAAATTTCGCGCGTTTTAATGGATGCCGCTCAGAAGATGGTTGTGAAGAGAATTCTCAAGGAATTTTACGAACAAATATGTCATATAACTCTCGAATTCCTTGCACAGAAAAGACAATACCAGTCTATGATTAAAGAACTACCTCCGTTTGTATTACTCGATACCGAGAGATATTCTATCATAACAAATTTGAGTGTAGAAACAATATTTCGCCGACTTAAGGATAAGAGAAAATCCTATTGCACATCTCCAAATAAAAAGTATTTACTCATAATATTCAACGATGAGACATCAAATGGTAGCATATACCCTATATTGGAGAAAATAATAATGTATGCTGATCTTAAGAATATTGATCTGGCACCTCAGGATATAACTTATGTATGTTCAGTTGCAAGTAATGTTCCTCCTAATGTACTAGACTCTGTATTGAGTATTTACTTTTCAAGATATTATAATACGAATGAGAAAATTCTTTCTTTATTACGAAAAAAAGTTAGTAATATGAAGGTATTAGAATTCATCATAAACGAGTTAAAAGCTTAGTCTTGATTCATCCTTTTTAACCCTAGTTCTCCATAATTCTTCTCTCAAAAAATCTCTTATAGCTATTCTTATTATCTCGCTTCTATTTGGATATCGCCCCTCAGCTACTAAGGCATCTAAGGCTTCCAAAAATTTTTCTGGAATATGGACAGTTATTAATTTCATGCCCAATTCACATCACCATTTTTACTTTTGACTCACAGCATGTTATGTATCATTTTTAATACGTGTCATTTATGTATATTACAGACGTATCTCGCAGTTATTATGGGGTCCCAATGACTAATGCTGAAGAAATTAAATTTTTTGGAGCCATATACGGAACCATTAGAAATTTCGATCACTTCTTGAATTACGCTAAAAAACTCGAAAAAGAGGGCTTATGGTTATTGGTAATTCCCTGTCATCTGATAATCAGTGATCTACAAATCCTTCACGCTGTTAATCTTGCTCTACGTGATTTTGTATTAGGACAAAATACAGCCAAAAAAATTTCCATACAGGTTTTACTACGATTGTTGGGTGAATCGCAAATTTCTGAAGCAATAAAGATAGTGCATCCCCGTGCCAATATGATCGCTTGCGTACTTATATTTTACTCTGGAGAAATTAATAACAGACTTCAATCATTGATCTCAGAATTAGAAAATCTCGGGTTAATAACCGGAATCACCAAGAAGAGGATATGCGCACCTAACATCGAGAAAATAAAGCGGATATACGATATTAGTGAGGAAGAGATAAGGGCTTGCATAAGGAGAAGAGATGAAAAACCTTTAGAATTAATAGAAAAAATAATCTTAGAAAAAATAGCATTAACCTTTTTGTAGCTTTGAGCGATCTTTAGCTTTACATAATGCTACTGTGATGTCTATGATTCAGGCTTTTGCCCCCGCTAAAGCTATATTGTTCGGTGAACATGCTGTTGTTTATGGATACCCAGCTGTAGCATCTGCACTTAATCTATTTGTAAAGGTTACTGTGAAGAAATTAAGCGAAAGTAAACTCCTAGTAGAAACAAAGCATTATAACCTCCGATGGTCCTATCCGAAGAGACCACCAGAACCACTTAAACCCTTATATAGGATATTAGAGGTGATATCATCAAAATATGATCTTAATTTAGACACTTTAGGATTTTACATCGAGATAACTAGTGATATTCCACCGGCTTGTGGATTAGGAACATCCGCCGCAACGGCTGTTGCAACAAGTTCAGCGATATTGTATGCCTTGGGATATGATCCCTCTTATGACGAAATAAATTCTATAGCTTATGAAGCTGAAAAAATAACCCACGGTAAGCCGAGCGGTATAGATAATACGATAGCAACTTATGGGGGAATCATAAAATACATTAAGGAATCCTCTGGCCCTTCAATTGAGAGAATTCACGACCCCCCAGACCTTAGATTTGTATTAGTCGATACTGGGATTCCCCGAAGTACCAAGAAAGCAGTATTGCGTGTCTATAAGTTAAGAGAAAGAAACCCCTCAATAATCAACAGCGTTTTAAAAACAATTGGCTTCTTGACAGAAGAAGCTTGGTGCGAATTACGTAAGGGAAATAAAGCAAATTTAGAAAAAATAGGAGAATTAATGAACATAAATCACGGCTTATTATCAGCCATAAAAGTAAGCTCCGCGAAAATTGAAGAAATCGTATACCTATTACGGAAAAATGGTGCTCTGGGCGCTAAACTTACTGGCGCTGGAATTGGCGGATTTGTTTTAGGTTTGATATCAAAAGAGAATGAAAAGAAGATTACCAAAATATTATCCCGGAATAAGTATAGATTCTTTATATCCAGTATTAACAAGGATGGCATTAAAGTAGTAAATTTATAGAGAAAGGTATCAGACGCCTCTCATTATTTCATCAATTCAAAATGTAGCCCGTTCATCATTGATTCTTTCTTAATAAAAGTGCTCATGCTATTTTTTTAAGTGTTTTCCAGGAATATCGTACAACGTGAGGCGCTTTTTTTAATAATAATGGTAACGCCTTTCGCGTTCTCGGGTCGCTTGGATAACCACTACCGAAATCTATTTTTACATCTTTTTTTATCCTCTCTATTTCAAGCTCTCTGATAGTTTTTGCTATTATTGATGCTGCAGACACTATTGGTCTTACTTTATCAGCTTGACTCTCGGTAAAGACCTTTTTAATTTTCTCATCTAAGAACTCCTGAATATATCTTCTGTAGCTCTTCTCGGTTGAAGGCGCGTCAACGAAAATATACCTAGCTTCGTCGAAGAATTTAAGTATTAATTCAGAAACAACAAACGCTTCTAAGGCATTTAACCCGTTCTTTTTTATTATCCACTCATCAATTATGCTTGGAGAAATCACGGCATAAGCAATTCGTGATTCTATTTTTAATAGATTTTTGAAAATACGTTCTCGCATGTCTTTAGACATGCTCTTAGAATCTTTAACTCCTAATTTAATGAGCTTAATAACATCACTTGCGGATATTTCTATACCCGCCATTATCATAGGTCCTATAACTGGACCCCGGCCGGCTTCATCAATTCCAGCGACTAAAAAAGTATTTCTTACCTTAGTTACTGAGAAATCTCTTAAAATACGAAACTCTATCATCCGCATCTAACTCTCATTACTTAAAATGTTCTCATCTCGTTCATATCTCCCCCATTTAGCTAGATTTTTAAGCGGCACAATATTGCTTCTTTCAAATATCTTTAAGAAGGCACTATAAAACACTTTTTTAGCCATATCCTCATCTATCTTTCCAGAAATATACTCAAAGATCAAATCCAAAAGAACTCTATTTCTTGGGATCCACGCTGGTGCGAGCGGAATTACACGTACCCCCTTCTCTATGAACTCAGCTTTCATATCATTATCTTCTAGTTCTTCAATTTTATCCGTAATTTGTAGGAATTTTTTAAGCGAGTATCCTCTTAAGGCAATTCTTAAATGCATCATCCATAATATTTTTAATGTTCTATAAGGATTCATTCTGACTAATACGTTGATGGGCAGAACATCACCATATTTCTCCACGAAATAATCTTTAATCCACCGACGAGCTTTTTGAGTTTTTATTCTAAGTATCACGCCGTCTATTAAGTAGCTCCCGAACGGCATTAATATTAAAGTTTCGTCCTCATTTTCTCTTTTAACTTCTAAGCGTGCTCTATGTTGTGTTCTCAGTATATCAAATTTTCTTTGCATGGACATATATTAATACACCAGCATTACCATAAAAATTACTCAGTTCACGTCCAATATTTTAATGATAAATGATGTTAGCGATACTTAAATATTTCACCATATGAAGATTTTTCATAGAATTTCTCAATTACAATAGAGAAAACATTTATCTAACAACATAACATTTATCTCTGGTGCACTATCATGAAAAGAATACTAATATTAGGAAGCATGACTATTGACGAAATAAATTGCATACAGAGATGTGGCGGCCCTGCTCTCTATAGCACATTACCAGCTTTATTATTTGGTTGGCAACCGCACGTAATAGGCACAATTGGTCGAGATATCTCTCTGCCTCCTTTTTCCGGTGATTTTGTCATACTTTCTCATACGATTAGATTTCGACACCAATATATTGAAGGGAAGAGGATATCTTATATTCTCTCATATCCCAATGAGAAGATTTCTGCAGATATTGACACATCAAAATTTGATATTATAATCGTGAATCCCGTCTTTGATGAATTCGACCATGATTTCTTATCATATATCGTAACTTCCCATAATTTTGTGGGAGTCGATATACAGGGTTTTGTTAGACAAGTAATGCCTAGTGAAAGAATATCAATTATGCCCTTATCTAGTGATGTGATGAAAAACATTTTACGACGCGCATTGGTTGTTAAGGCATCCCGTGAGGACTTATATCACCTCCCCAGCGAACCATTTGGGGAAATATTCATTATAACCCTAGGAGACAGAGGGGCTAAGGCATATGTAGGAGAAAGGGAAGTCTATGTACCCGTAATACCAGTAACTGGTGATCCAACGGGAGCAGGTGACGTATTCTTAACCACTTTCATGATTACCTTTTATGAGACCAGAGATTTAAAAACAAGCTTAATCTATGCCAATGCGCTTGCTTCATTATTCATCGAGGGTAGATTAATACGAAGAAATAAATTCTGCATTGATACAAGTGATATTGAATATATACTAAGTAGCGCATTTCAATCAGAGTTTCATCAAATTTTTCGCAGAAGAATTGCTGAGATAAGATCTCTGATGATGAAAGAGGAGAAAAAATATGGCTTCCGAAAATTCGAAACAAGAATTAATGGCATTCCTTGAAGAAAGAAAAAAACTTAATGAGATAGAAACTCAGGTTGCATACCTTAAAAAGCTACTCGAAGAAGCTCACAAAAAATTACCTATGGAAATGCTTGAAAATTTATCCCATCATATTTCAAAACTCTCAAAGAAACTCGAAGATTTGCTGAGTAAAAAAAAGGAGATAGAGAATACAATTCAAAGAATAGCTCCCGCTTATTATAATCACCTTAAATTGTCCAGCCGCATTATTGAATACTTTAAGCGGTATCGATTAGTTGTTCTACGTGGCGAAGTAGAATTTAAAGGCTTTTTAAATAAGTTACAGAATTTATCTGAGAAAATTTTTCAATTACTAGAATCTCTAGAAAATGATGATGCTGCTTTAAAAGAAATGTTACCAATGGTCTCAGATGATACTCATAAAGATATCCTCTTAAAGGACTTAGAGGCTATATCTGGAAATCTTCACAATTTAAGGAAAATTGCACATATTCTCACACCACCTTTAGAGGAAATTAAAAGAGCATGGAAATTGGTTGGATTTATAGTATATGGGGAAGAAGGATATTTAGGCCACATAATTAGGGTCTATCTTGAGAAGAGATCCTTCGAGATTCTTCTTGAGATACAAAAAGAAAGAGAGATAAACGAAGTTATTGCTGAGCAACTATTTAAGGAGATCGGGGTAGAATTTGGGACTAGATCTGTGGATGAGTTTTTAGATGCTCTAAAAAGAGAGCTCCAAAGAAGTGGAAAAGAACCGCTATTAATACCCTCTTTAATAAAGATTATTCTGGAAATGAAAAATTTGCCTTACTCTCATAGAATCGAAAAAATACTCGCTCCCAATTATGATTCAGTAGGGTTCATTAAGCTATCTAAATTAGGTACAATAGATTTACATAGAAGAGAGATAAAAATATCCGCTGAGATGTTAATTCCTCATGACAAAATTGACGAGAACGATCTCGTTTTACTACCTTCAATAACGAAAATGCCTCCCGAAATCTTATTTAGACCTATAAAATTTAGGGGAATAAATTACGAAGTATTCCAGCAAACCATAATCCCTCGGTTAGGGCATGCTTTAATATTGTTAAGACGCGATGAGAAGAGAGAGCCTTTACCGCATGTAGGCTTCCTTAAACGTGTGTTACTTATAATTAAACGCGCGAGAAAGAAATTGTTAGATACATTTGGTATTACTGCACGTATTGAGAAATTAAAGGATGATGATATTTATTGGCTTATGCGTTTACTTATAGTGAGAGGATTAAGTGACGTCAAAAATGTAACAGAGAGCAATGCTTTGCGATCAAGCATACTTTTTAATTTTTGCTTACGTTTTGGTATTCCTATACTTTATGAAGAGATCCTTCAGAGTTATTTCGCTGTGATCGAAACAAGTAATGTGATCATCCATGGAAATATTTTAAAACCAAAAGTAGATATCGACCCGCCTCCTCTTCTACGATATTTCAATTATAAGGAGCTTGCTAGGTATCTACCTAAAGATTATAAACAGTTACTAGGGGTGTCCGTTCGTAGAGATGGCATATTTTTACATTGCGCTAAAGAGTTATCAGAGGATATATTAGAGAGAAAAATTAGAGAATACTCATTACCTCCTCAGATAAAGTCTTCCATAGAAAATGATGCTGAAAAATTATTACGTGCACTAATATTAATGAGAAAACTAAAGAGCATTGAAGAATATACGAGTGTTAAAAAACAGCTCGAAGTTGCTATAATTAATTATGAGACGATTTCAAATAAATTCAAAGATGTAAAGGAAATTGTCCAGCGTATTCTACTAGAGGCATTTTAAAACTACATGTCAATTTTTCTGTACCTTAGAGAGGCATCATTGTTCGTATTATATGCATAGTAAAGCCAAGTTATAGAGAAATCGACAAGTAGTTTTAAAATTATTGTGTTTTTCTCTCTAATTGTTCTCTTAGTTTATTAATATCTTGTTGCAATTTATTAATCATATTTTGTATTTGAGCTATAGCTTGACGTGACCTTTCAATTGAATTTCTTAACATACGTTCTTTTGCACTAATATGTTCCATTGCTGCCTCTAAAGACATAGGAACCGCTATACCCGCCCCAACATCGACTAATAATCTATCCTTTACGGATATTTCGCCTTCTATGAATACTCCCGGACCTAAACTTACTAGACCACTTAATTGTTGGTTTTGAAATTTCATGAGATCTTTAATTGCTTGCCTCGTCCTAATTACCTCTGAAAGTAAGATGGTATTTGCTTCTATTACCTGCTGATAAACACTTGCTACATTCTGAAGTTCCAGTAAACGTTCTAATTTAGCTTGTAAATTGCGTCTCAGTTCCTCTGTTCTATCCTTAGTAGACATATTCACCTTTCACCTCTTTCTCTAATCTTTTACCAGTATCACTGGATTCTCTGATAAGAAGAGCTTCTTTAACTTGGCGTTTTTTATCTCCTCAGGGGAAATTTCCTCAATTTTTAAAATTTCTACTTGAATCCTTTTAATACCGTGTCTCCCGATTTCTGAGAAAAACTTATCTAACGCTTCCTCTTCATTAAGAGCTGCGACTTCCTTTGAGACCAAGAATATTCTTTTTTGTCGCCTATAACGTCCTTGAATTCTAAATATCTTTACTTCATTTCTCTTCTTCATCCTCATCCCCAACTCCACATACTCATAAATGACATATTATAAAATGGTTAGGCTATGCATCATGAAAAGTACTATTGTCAATATTAATCCTTACTTAAAAAGGCAATCATTAAGAGTAAAAGAGAGACCGCTATGACTTGGGCGAATACGTATAAGTCTACTAGCTTATCTCTGAATAATATGTAATCAGAAAGTTCTGAAAAAAGCCAGATAAATCCGATGTATTGAAAGGCAATTGCAATTACTATCCCCATCAGAGGAGCCTGAAGATGATGCCTTTCAAGAATCCTACTGCGAAGGTAATCTGTTATTATTATTCCAGCTGTCGCAACTCCAAATGCTACTAAAAAGGCAGTTATTAGTAGTACTGTTTCATCTTTAATAGTAGCTCCGATTAATGATGTTATATATAATAGAGGGGCTTGAGCTATGAGGGAAAGTGCTACTATTAAGATCATATCTGATATCTTGATGTTCTTTAACATAATGTTTCCTCCTCACCGTCCTTCATTTGTATTTTCCGCTTCTTTAAGAGAAAGCATTATTACTTCATCAGCTGCATTTTTAAGCGCAACCGCAAAGCCTGGTTCAAAGCCCATTACAATCGCTATAGCTCCCTCGCTTTTTATTTTTTGTAGAATTGGCAGACATCTCGTATCACGACTCCCTATGACGATTACATCTAGATCATCTTCCTTCAAAAATCTCATGACCTCAACAGCTATTGCGACATGAATATCACCAACCGGCACAATTCTAGGTTCAAAGCCACTATTCGATAATGCTTTTATAAGTGAAGCTGGAGCATCTGGGCTAAGTATAGCTACAGCTCTGCTGATATGCCCTATCTTTTCTGTCTTCTTTCTTATCTCTTTAAGGGATACTCTTCTTCCACCTACTTTTCTCAATAAATTCGGTCCATCTAAGACAATGCCAATTTCGCGCTTGCTATGTCTGAAAATTCGTTTGAGATAATCGGTAATTCTACCTGGAAGAAGTGATAGAAATGATTTTTCATCTGATCTAAGCTCAGAGAGCACTCTTTCATCTCGTTCGTCCTCGCTAGATATTGTTGACAATCAAAGCACCTCTCATAGTCCAAGAGGATACCGCTATGCATCCATTAAAGCAGTATTATAATTTCACGATCATATTATGTTAGTTTTACTTTATTCGATCGAATATTTAACAATTAGTATATCCTTCAACTTATTTAAGATCCTCCGCTTTCTTAAAAGTTCACTATTAAGTATTTTTATTGTTTCCTCAGCACTCGAAGTAAATTGTGTCCTCTTCATAAGTCCTCTTAGATATTTAGTCAAATCATCAATGATCTTCTTTCTTTCCACCTCAATTCTAGCATCTATTACTTTAATTTGCTCTACGAGATCCCTCACTTCTGGATCAATCCCTACTCTCTCTCCAAAGTCATGTAATATGCCTCTTCGTTTTCCAAGCTCATCGATTTGAATTCTAATATCCCTCAAGACTTTGGTAGTCGGTCTTTTAATTAGAATCTTCTCTGTGAGGCTTTTTTGAATTTCCTCCTCAACCGCCAGATATTCCTCACATATCGCGATAAACTTAATTAAGTTTTCGCGTCTTCTTCTTAATTCTGGTAGCTCCTCTACTCTTATTTTAACCTTCAATATACTGATGCTCCTTATTATCAAGCTAAATAACAACACCGGAACAAGCAGAAGTTGAAAGGATGCTAATATCAAGCTTAACAGTGGCGTAATTTGGAAGGAAAAGCTAATTTTTATAATATTGTTAAATGACGGCATAATGTGGCTAAACTCGAATCTAATTACATTATAATGAATAAGAGCTAATGGTCCCATTTCTACCAATTTCTTTGAATAAACCGCTCGGTGTTCTAAATCATTTTCAATATTAAAGTTGTATGGAGAGCGAATCTCAAGAATAACAGATCCAATTGAAGCATTTAATATTGGAAAAATTGAGATTCTCAATAGATATTTATCCTTCTTATGCTTTAATCCTTCCTTCCATGGAATTGTGTATTCAATGGTAAATTCATATGTTTCTCCTCCGAGTAAAGGATTTCTAAATGATACTTCTATAAATGTATAATTTTCAAATCGTCCAGTAGCATACTCTGCTCGTTCTCTAAAGGATATTTTTCCATACACATCCTTAACCTTGATGTTTTCAATATTCACGTGTTCTGGAAGTCCCAAAATAACGCTTTTCGCATCCCACTTTTTTTCAACAAATGTTGTTTGTTTCTCAGGAGAAACCGCATATACCTTGATTACCTCTTTCCCATGTATTGTCCCATCCAGATCTATAGTGATTGAACGCTTGATATATAGTATTTTAAGAGGCAACTGATCATAAGTATACATGAAATTTATCTTTGTAAGCTGACTTGGAAGTGTCGAGTCATTAAATGCTTTAAGATTTTCAAGTGTCCAGAAAACTTCATCTCCCTTTCTACCCTTATTCTCCGTTGGTGTAATTTGATCAAACAGTACCTCAACACCATGTGGGGGGATACATCTCACACGTGCGTATCTAATATTATATGGTATCAGAGGCCTTTGAGTAACGTTTAAATAGAATTTTAAATTTATGAGTTGACCTTCGAAATAAATTAGACCTATAGCGTCAGCAAGAATCGACAATATATATTTATCCCCCTTCTCTAATGCCCTATCAAATCTTATATATAGAGAAACATAATGCTCCGTAGCAATATACAAAGACCATTCTAATTTTGTATAATTTTCGTCTCTTATATGCTTACCCAGGACTCTTATATTTGTCAGTTTCTCCCAGAAGGTCTTCTCATAATAGAGCATAAATGCATTAAAAAGCATCGTATCGTTATTTTCTATTGCTATTGTATCATTAAAATAGACATAGAGATGATGACTTATCATGTAGCTTCGAGTCACGTTTATTATAACACTTTGATTTTTAAACGGGAGTCCCGTTAAATCCATTTTAAGTTTATTAGTCGATTTTGTTGCCAAAAAGTAACTGGAATTATCGCCTTCTAATTGAATTATTTTCTTAGACGATCTTTGCTTTGATACGGTATTAAATACAAAAAATTGTAGAGCCCCCGTTAGAACTAAAAGGATAAGGCAAATGACTAGTATCTTGTTTGTTTTTTCCCTATCCATCCATTTTTCCTCCTGAAAATATCTCCTGTCACGATAAATTTGATGCTGCTTATTACTATTTAATGGATACATAAAGCCATGAAACTTTAAAGTGTAAGACTTTTTCTTCAATTTCT
>JAHKLF010000069.1 GCA_029856615.1 Candidatus Njordarchaeota archaeon | reverse complement strand
TCTTTTGAGTTGTCCCGTATTACATGGGCGTTATTGCCCATAAAAGGCCTCCCCCACCATTACCGACACTAGAGACGGTCAGTATAAGGCATTTAAGGCAGAAGAAATATGAAATAAAGCCCTATTATGGTTATTATAGAATCATTAATAGTGATTGACCTTAAATTTAGGAGGATCTACATGGAGTTGCGGGGTTTAATTGTACGAGAACCTTTCGCTACCATGATTGTTACTGGAATAAAAAAATGGGAAATTAGGAAGAGAAACACGCGGATTCGTGGACCTATCCTGATAATTAGTAACAGTGTGATAAAAGGCGTTGTCGATTTATATGATGTGACAGGACCTTATAGTGCTGATGAACTTAACAAATTCTTTGCATTCCATCGAGTTCCTAGTAATTTCCTGAAGCGGTACTGTAAAGGCCAACGGGTCTTTGTCTGGAAGCTAAGAAATCCAGTAAAATTCGCAGAGGAAATAAAAAATAAAGATCCCGAGAGGTGCTCAGGTCTGGGTAAAAATTCCAGCAAATATTGTGAATCATATTAATGGGATAGTTAAACAATTTATCGGGAAACCTTTATAGGGTATTTCTTAAGAAAAATTTAACTTTGAGCACTCCATCATGGAGTGTGATATTACTTGGTTCGTATAAATGAGATAAGGAAAATACTAAAGGACGGCGTCTCATTATTTAAGGTAATTTTGCAGGATTCTGATGGAAATATAGTCAAAGAAAATGAATTCTCATCGTATGAGGAAGCTCTCACCTTCGTTAAGAATGCTTTTGGAGGAAAGTTAACAAGAGTTAAAATGAATACTGAGGAAGAAGACGGCAATACTAGAATACTCCTAGAAAAATCGCGTGGAAATCGCGTAATCATAAGTTTTAGGAGAAAAAAGCAGACAGATTTGATGAGTTTTTTCGCTTGAATTCATTCGCCTAATATTTCTCTTAATTCCTCCTCTCTAGCAAATCTTGCAGTACCGTAACCCACAAATATTATCTTATCGGGAACAATAGCTCTAATTACTTCAACTCTATGAGTAACAAGTATTGTCGTTATACCAGCCTCCCTCGCAAGTTTTGATAATCTCCTAGCAACTCTCATTGCAGTTAGAGTGTCTAAGTGTGCCGCAAATTCATCAATTAACAGAAGGGTTGGTCTCTCAGCTAAGAGAGAAGCTAATTTTGCGCGCTCTTTTTGACCCGTAGATAACTCATGGAATCTAGCGCGATATAAAACAGCATCGCTTAAGCCGGCTTTGTTTAAAATCTCTACTGCTAATGCCTCATCTTTTGTCTTTTCATATAAATGTTCAAGCAGGGACTCCTCCTCAAACAGTGGTTCAATTTCTCCTGGTAACAGTATCGCAACACGAGTATTATCTGGGACTATGATTTCTCCTTTAGTGGGTTTAAATCTTTCATCATCAATTTTTGTTATCGCTCCATATATTAATCTTAGAAGAGTTGTCTTCCCAGCGCCCGACGCTCCCACTACCACGATTATTTCTCCCGGTTTTATCTCCAAGTTGATATCTCTCAAGACCAATCTTTGGATTTTCCTGTGACGTACCCCAAACGCTTCCAGAACACTTCTTATATTTGGCGATACTTCATCTAAAGTCAGTACATTTTCGAAAACTTTACTTACATTTTTTAGAATAATGCTGGATGAAAGCTTACCGACAATCCCATATCTAGAAATGCATAATTTCCCTTTATGCTTCTTAGCTATCGGATCCTGTACTAAAAACTTGTCTATTAGCTCCCTTGCATCATTCGTTAGTGGGTAATATAATACTGGTCTTCCGCCAGCTGTGTCCCAGAGATATTTAAATCCCACTTTCTCAAAAAACGGATTATACCTAGCCATCATAGCTATTGTCTCAACGAGCTTCTTTTCTTTCCTCATTTCAGGTACTCTTCTCTCTTTTATCCATTCTATAGCAAAAGAGACCGATGCTTGACCTAATCCGTCGCTTCGGTAATCTGGATGAACTACGACACGTGATATCCTAGCAACTGCCGTATTTGATTTGGCTAGCGCTTCCCATTTTGCCTCCTCCCATAATCTTGATAAAGCAATAGTACGTCCAAATTTCATTCTAAGCTCTCTTAGTCTTCTCTTATATATCACTTCTGGCCAGAACACCGGTTTAAACCAATCTATGGGAAATACTTTTTCTCTAATGTTTTTCACAATAGTACCATCAGGCAGTCTCCTATGCATTAATGGAATTGGAGGATCGACTCTCACATATGCTATTACGCGCGGCTCGTAAGGTTCCCTCTCCACTAACTCTACTATTAGAAATCTCGATGCTGGAGTCGACCCCCTTATTTCAAAAATATGAACTTTTTCGTCAGTCTTACAGTTGGGACATACAGGTCTCGTGTTACTCCTCATAAAAGCTCCACATCCCTCACAACGCCAAACCGCGACTACAAATTTTTTGGACGCATAATGATATTGCTCCAATTCCGCAATTGCCTCGTAATCCGATTCGTATATAGCCTCTCTAGCTCTGAGTTTGTACGTATAAATTGCTTTTCCCGTAATCGGATCTAATCTAGGAATTTCACTTACCTTATTATACACCGGCCATACGAGAATTTTATCCTCGTTATAGTATTTCCAAAGCTTATAATCATCGAAAGCAAGATAATATTTTCCGTCTTTTCCTCGCTTAGGCTCTCTTTTTATGAGAAGATCTACTTTGTCTCCTGATACAAACCATTGCGCAATAGTACCCGACATGTATAAAGAGAAAATCTCGTCCATTATCCTTACTTCAAGAATCCCAAACCACCTATGTTTAAAACGCGCAATTGCGGCCCCCACGACCTCTCCGGTATACGTCTTACCTATTTTAAGCATAAGGAGACCTCGTAATATACTTCCATTCTCTAACGATCTAACATAGCTTTTCGCAATTAATATTTTTCATGCATTCAATACAACGTGTAATATCCGGATCATACCGTTATTTTTAGAACCCGCATAATTAATTCAAAGTGATTTCAGGAGTGCTAATGGGACATAGCTATGCAATTCTCGGTTCTAAGGGGACTTGCTGAGAACATTAAAGAAAATGCAAGAAGAATTTTCAAACTAGCTTATGAGCCCTTAATATTGGAGAATAAGCAGAATAGCGAGGTAATCATAGAGGTTCTCCCCGCAAATAAGTTAAGGAAACTGCCATTAAGAATAATACTAACCAAATCTTATAAGATCATTGTGAGCGGGATATTACCAGATTTCGAGAAAGTAAGACACATAGTGTCCACTCAAGTGAGCAATTTTATTCGTAGATTAGAGAGTTTTGAAGATATACTAGAGGCAAAAATTCCCGATGGTTCCGAGAGCAATTCTTTATGTTTTGAAGTAAAGTATAAAGAAACTATAAGATTTGATGTATTAGAAGAAATTTTTAACGAAATATTCTCATTCATAAAAGAAGTTATAAAGCGTGTCATGATAGAGAATCACGACTATTCGTTGGAGAATTTTGGTGCTTTTTCAATTAGCATTTTAAGCGATATCTTTACGCTTATACCGCGCCCCTTGGAGCAGATCATAAATGATTTAAAAAAAGCGTGGTTTCCAGGAAAAATAATTACAGCAACTAATGGTAGTGGAGTATTCCTCAATGGCGAAATAGGTCTAGATTTCATGAATTTCCCATTACTTTCTACGGTTTCAAAAAATGGTGATAAATTAGAGCATTATATGTATCTAATAAATGCACCTAAAAACATTAAGGTTGTTCCGTTAGAAGAGCTAATGCGCGTTTTCATGTCCTCTCTTGAGATCCTAGAGAAATATCTAGATGAAAGAGTAATATTGAATATTAAAGATAGAGTGGCTAGGAATCCTAGATTATTAGCCGAAAACCTTGCATTGTGGGATAGTCTTATCGATCTAGCTAACAAGATATCTTCCATCCCTACAGAACCCGATTTTACTTCTGAAATTGCTAATATGAGACCTCATTTTTTGAGACCTCGTATGAATATCGAAAAGAAAAGAATAGATCTAGCTGAAGAGGATCTAAGAGAACTTCACAATGTAAGTATAAAATTAGCACAGTATAGAAATTTACTATACGCGATCCACCTTGAGAGCTCAATATTTGAGGAAATGGTTATAGGTAGAATTCTATCCCGTATACTATCAAAGAGCAAGAAACCTATCATACTATTTGGAGAAGAAGAAAAAAGAATCGAAAAAAGACCTCGTAAAACAAAAAATGGTTATTCTTTAACAATTACATCCAAAGAAGTAGACATCAAAAAATTCACTAATAAAGTTTCAATAAGAGTTATTAATACTAATAAAAAGAAGTTGCTGCTAATAGAAGTTGATGCTTAAATGTTTCCAGGGAGTATCATAGCAGCACGCATAGTTAAGATAAAAGTTGAGAATAAGGAAACGAAGTCATTCTACCTCAAACCTTTAGAGAAAATAAGAATACCGCAACCTGGACAATTCTTCATGATCTGGATTCCTCGTTATGAGGAAATTCCAATTAGCGCATCCGGAGTTTTTGGAGAACTCATTCGAATATCCGTGGCTAAAAGAGGGAAAACCACTTCTTACATGCATCAAATGACAACAGGGGATTTATTAGGTTTGAAAGGTCCTTTGGGAAATAGCATTAATTTACAGGCGGGGAAGAAGTATATATTAGTTGGAGGCGGGTACGGAGTTGCGCCTTTAATCTATACTGCCAGAAAAATTATTCAACTGAAATCACATGCTACTCTCCTCATTGGCGCTCGAACTAAGGATCATTTACTTTTCATAGACGAAGCTAGGAGTTTAAGAATTCCCGTATTCTTCTCAACGGATGATGGAAGTGCGGGGTATCATGGTACTGTTATTGAATTAGCTAAGGAGATTATTCACAGAGAAAGTTTTGATGAGATAATTTCATGCGGTCCTAAGGAGATGCTAATCGAAGTAGCGAGACTAGCTGATAAATTAGATATCAACTCTCAAATTTTAGCGGAATCATACATGAAATGTGGAATTGGAGTATGCGGATCTTGTGAATTAGGACAGAGCGGACTACTTGTATGTAAAGATGGCCCAGTCTTCTCGGGCAGCACTTTTATAAGCGCATTAGGACTATAATTCTCTCTCAAATCAAGTCTTTTGGACGTGTTAAACGTTGGGTGTAATTTTACCATTAGAATACGAGAGTACCATCCTATCAGAGAAAGTTATTTCTTCAATGAACAAACTTAGCGCATACTTTCTGACGTATGGGGTCATCGAAATACTTCGATTTATAATTTTAGGAGTCTATCGTGCTATAATGTTTCCGTATCCCACAACAACAATAAACGCTTTGGTAAATTATTATAAGACTCTAATCATGTTAACGGCTTTACTCGATCTCCTAGTAACTTTCTCTATATTATTGATTGGATTTGCCAGCAGAGAATTTGGGGACTCCCTAGGGGATTCATTATTTAAAAAATCCGGTCTTCCTCTGATTGCGCATGGCACTATTCGTGTAATGAATGATCTTTATCTTATATTTGTCTCCGATAAAATCATTGAGATTATATTTTGGAGATTACTAAGACCGGAAGAACCGCTCTCCGCGGATCTGCAATACATTATGCATCTTTCTGATATGTTTAATTTAGCCATACTGATATTCGGAGTCATAGCTTTTGGTTTTTTGGGGTATGTAATTATTTTCATATCAGAAAATTATCGAGAATTCACTGCTATGAAACTCCCAGGAGCCATGATATTAATTGGCGCTTTTCTCTTATTTATGCAAATAGGCGGATTAATAATACTAGTTGGTGCAATTATAGCTTGGGGAAGAATACGAAAAATCTCTTGCTCTAAAGAGCTTAATGGCACTGAAAAACGGGAATATCAATGACAAAATTATATTTATCACAGTTAGATAGATTCCTAGTTAGTTAATTATACGGGTGAAAAATGCTTTGATACGCGTCAGAGTAAAATATTTCGCTTATATTAGAAGTCTAGTTAACAATAAACGGGAAGAAGAAATAGAACTCAATGATCAAAGCACTATTTTGGAACTTATAAGGGTACTAGCGCGCAAATATGGAAAAACATTCATTGAATCCATATTTAAGGACACAAGGAATAATATTCTTAGAGATAATGTAATACTTCTACATAATGGACAAAGCATTAATAACTTGGAAATGCCGCTTAGGGATGGGGATACTATATCATTCTTACCTTTCTTAGGTGGTGGTTAAATATTTCATAATTTTTTCGAAAATCTTCCCCTCTATCTTTCCCTCTTGGAATAAGACTTCGAAAATCTCTCTTGCCGTTATCAAAGAATCTAATATAACATTAATTTTGTTTAGTCTATCTTTTCCGCCCTGCTCTCTATCGACAATTACTAGTGCGTAATTGATCTGTCCATAGGATTCTCTAATTGCTTTTGCAGCATGCTCAAGAGATGCTCCAGTAGTAACCACATCGTCCACTAATAAAACACGCTTGTTTTTAACATCTCCTTCAATGATTTTCTCAGTGCCATACTTTTTCTCTTTCTTCCTTATATAGGCCATAGGTATTTCAAAGAGGCATGATATATAGGCAGCTATAGGTATTCCCCCAGTTGCTACTCCCGCGACTACATCGAATTCGTATCTGCTTTTAGCTCGTTCAAATAAGGCTCTTGCTATCTTTTTTAGTAATTGTGGATATTCAATCAGTCTTCTTAAATCAATATAGAAGGGGCTCTGCTTTCCTGAGGATAATTTAAATGAGCCAATTTTTATTAAACCGAGTTCGTATAAAATCTCCGCTAGTTGTCTTTTATTCATTACAATAACCCTAATTCAACATGCTTACTCTTTATCGATTTAATTTCCTCTAGGGGGTTAGAGGATAAAATTATCCTCCTCCCTATGATTTCAAAATCAGCACCATTCTTTATAGCTGAGCCAACTGGCGCTCCCTGAGCTCCTATTCCAGGAGACAATATAGTTGCATTCTTACCAAATTCCTTACGTAGCAATGTAATATATTTTGGCATTGTTGCTGGTGCTATGAACCCTCTTATTCCAAGATGCTTAGCCATTCTGATTATTTTATCAACATTTTTATTTAGCAATTCTTCAGCTCCAGGATGGGACATCGCGACTATTACGAATAACTCCATGCCTAATTGGTCACATCTATTTTTTATATCCTCGAGAGCGCCTTTCATTCCTATGAAACCATGCGAAATTATAGCATCAAATCCTATCTTATACATCATATCAATCAAAATCTCCGATACAAATCCGATATCCGCGAGCTTTAAATCCGCTATAAATAAGTAGTCTTCTCGAAACTGCTCAATTATTTCCTTGATTCTCTCTTTACCATGCAAGATGATGTATGGTATTCCTATTTTTACCCCCGCAATTAGCCCTTTAGTCTTGCTCAGA
>JAHKLF010000068.1 GCA_029856615.1 Candidatus Njordarchaeota archaeon | reverse complement strand
GATTAACAGACCTTATTCCTTTCATTCAAGACTTATGGGAAATTTCAATTCCCTTGTCTGGGAGACTTCTTTGGCTTCCTCGCGTCTTTCTAGAATGAGACTTAATAACGCTGCTAATTTCAATTCCCTTGTCTGGGAGACTTCTTTGGCTTCCGGATTGGATGTCGCGCCCCCTGTCCATTTTTCTTTATAATGTATTGCTATCTTTTGCATATTGGTTTTCTGGTATTGGAGTATTTAAAGATGCTTCTTGGGTTATCTCATCTACTTATATATTTATTTCAGTTTACTGAGAATTTCGCGTTTAAATACACTTACTAATTTAATCTATTTTTCATTTATATGATTTTGTTTTCAGTTTTGTGATTTCTTTGATAGCAAATCTTTAATATCATGAATTTTCTACATCATGTTAAGATTTTTGTTAGAGGTGCCGACTTTTGTGTAAAGCAATCGAGATTGCTTCGAATGGTAAAATTAGAGTTGTGGCGAATTTTCTTGCTTGGTATCTTGAATTAGAAAGTGATTATGGCGTTATTGATAGACTTTCTCGTGCACGTAGTGATAAGGATATTGTGAACAGTTTATATGTAGCATTGCGAGTGAAAGAGAGACTTAAAAAGAGGGCTCGGGAGGAAAGAAATATCCCTGAAGATGTCTTTGAAGATAGGGTTGTTCCTGGGCAAACTGCTATTGAAGAAGTTTTGAAATATGCTTCTGAATGCCCCCAAATCGTTGGGGGTGTTTTAGCTATTCTTGCTTTATCTATGCGCCCCTATGCTGGTGGAGGTGAGAAATAAATGGTATTTGTTAGGGGGACTTTCCGTGTTGTTTTAAATGTGCATAGTTTGAATACTGAGGGAGCTGTGGGGAATTATAATCCCCTCGTTAAGGTTCTTGTGGTTGGTCGTAGTGGCGAATCATGGGATATAGCAGAAGTTAATGCAATTAGCGGTAATATGTTAAAGCATTGGCATGCTAAGCATGTCATGGAGCTTGCAAAAGCTAATAATCTTCCATTGTGTGAAGATTGCATGCGTGGTGTTTTTTATCGTACTAGGATTAAAGTAAATTCGGAAAATGAAATGATTAAAAAATGCGTTTTAGATGATTTACATGGTTTTCTGTGCACAGAGACAACGGTAAAAAGAGAAAGCTTGATTAAGGTTTCCTTTGCCATTCCTGTTGAAGAAAAAATATTTGGTGTCACTACTATAACACACAATAGAGTAGTTACTGAAGAAACAGGAGCTGTAGCTAGAGAGGGAATGATGCCATTTAAAAGCGAGTATGCTTCGGGCTTGTACGCCTTCGCCATTTCAATGGATTTAAAGTATGTAGGTATTCCTTTAGCGAATCCGAATAATAAGGCTATAGATGACGATACTAGAAAAACTAGAGCTAAGCTTGCTATTCAAGCCTTAAGTCACATATTGCAAGGAGAAATTGGAGCTAAGCAAGCCCGTGCTTTTCCCATAACTAAGCCTACTGAAGCTCTTGTTGTAATTTCTAAGAAACCTGTCCCAGCACCTATTCATGGGTATTATCGGGACTACATCACTGAATCGCTTCGGAGTTATGAAGGACTCGTAAAAAATGGCTTAATTAGTAAGAATGATTTTGAGGTCCACGTATATCCTCGTGATCTCCTAAAAGGAGAAAACTTCGATCTCGAAATCATTGAACATGACTCCATCGGCTTGCTCACTAATGCGTTATTAAAGAGAATTGACGAATGGTTTTCATAGGTTGTTGGGCTATGAGAATCATTGAGCTCTTAGTTTCGCCAATATTTTTCTCTATTAGACTTCCAGAGGCATACCAGGTAGCCGACTCTCTGCTTTTACCGCCTCCTTCAACCATCAGCGGTGCCTTAGCCTACTCTTATGCCGTTTGGAAAGGTATGAGATTCCAGGAGAGCTTGGAAATTTTTACTGATTCTTGGTGCTTCGCAATTCCTTGCTCTGTAATTATCCCTTCATCTATAATCCTCCGTCGTCTGAGATTATTACAAACCGGAGAACCATTTGCGCGTAGCAAAGAAGACTGGGAGAGAATTATTAATAGACTTCCTAGAAGTGTTGTATCCGAGTTAGAGAAAGCAGGACTACTCAATAGATCCAAGATAAGATATCGCCATGATTTTCTAAGGATTCTTCGTGATCTCAAAAGCGATTACTACTGGCGTTACTATGGAGATACTTTTTTCGATGCTATGATTCGAAGATACGTATTCGCAGAATGTTTATATTTAGGTGGTTTAATTCCCATCGAGGATTCATTTGTGCCTAGTTTTACTCGTCTGGGTGATACAGAATCCTATCTCGCAATTAAGGAGGCTTGTTTCATAGATTCTTTCAAATTAAGAAAAATAAGAGATGACATAATATTCTCGGATACATACGCATTTCTTAGTTATGAAGATCAAAAAATTATTGAACCCATGGATGATAGTCCTATCCAATTGTTATCAGCCCCACGATTTTTACTAGAGAGAATGCATACTGAAAGACGCAGAGCGCGCTATAAATATGTATTACCCGCTATTCTTCCTCTAAAGAGGGAAATGCAAAGACTTGCAGACAAGGATGTAGAGGTCTTTCTTCCAAAGAGAATTAAGATTAGAGTCATTTCTGAGGCTTACGTGCTTTCGTACAATAGCAAAATTCTTGGAAGAGAACTCTCTATAGTAGTGCCTAAAGGAATCGTATTGAGGTGATTTGCTATGGAGATCTATACACCCGGGCATAATTACCTAACCGATACATTAATTATGTGGGGACTTATGAGTGTATTCCGACGCATCAAATCCTGTGATCCCGCTGAAATACAAATAGTTGGAAGGGGCGGGCGATATCAAATAATTATTAAAGATGAAAATTGCATTAACGGATTTATTACTGAATTAAATGAGGCTATAAGAGAACGTGTAGATCAAAGCCAATACCAAAGTCTTGTAGAACAAAATGCTAAGAAAAGAAAATTCCGAGAGTGTTTAATAAGTACTAGCTTAAGAGACGGCTTAGATCCCGACACTCAAAGTGGTGTAGTGCTCGCTTTACAATTCCTTTTAGAAAAAGAATTCAACTTCAATGTATTCTCCATAAACCATATTGATGAGCAAAACGAAGGACGGCTCGGAAGAGGAGAAACTCTCTATTTACCCTTCTCAGGAATTTATGGCAAATATTTAACTAGAGAGTATAAATATGAAGAAAAATCATACCGCGTGTGCCCCTTATGCATTGCGTTTTCGGCATTAGGTTTCGATTCGGCTGTAGCGATCGCTAGAAGGCGTACAGAGAGAATTTATGCAGTATTTGGCTTTGATGGAAGTACTACTTTGGAGAAAATTAATGCTCTACTTGACAGCATATGGTATGAAGATGGCGTGAACACACTTAATAAGGCATTTAGAAATAATGCCTCATTAACTACTCTTGCACAAGCTTTTATCGTTTTTCTTAAGATGCCTCGAGAAATACGCAGAACTTTGCCGCAAATCTCTTGGTATATGATTCTATACTCTTACGATGTTGGAAGAACTAAGAGAATAACAAACTTTCAGATCCTTGATATGGCACCCATAAGGAATGCTATCCAATATATAGAAGAAGAGTACGAGTATTTACCTAGATTAGTTGATCTGCTATTGGACAAATCTTCGATAGAAAAGGGTGGTGATGAGGTTTTAAATGCCCTATCGGAGTTCGCTATTGCTCGAAGACTTGATGGTGCATATCGTGTTTTAAGACTCCTAAAATCGCTCATTGATCGATTGGATGAGAAAAAACCTCCCTCGAGGCGAGTAAAAAATGAATTGTATGGCTTACTAACACCAAATATTGCAATGGGCTTATTAAAATCCTTAGGTTGACCCGTTATGGGCTATTTGCAATCCTTTAGCGAAATTTTAAAAGAGTATTTGAAGACTTTAAGGGGTATTGAAGCTAAGCCATGGGAGCATCAAATATCAACATGGGAAGCGCTGGTTAAGTATTCTGGGGAAAAGATCATATTACTTAAGGCTCCAACGGCCAGCGGGAAAACCGAGGCAGCTATTGTTCCATATTTTTACCAAGTTCTTCATAACGAATGGTTTTTGGCTCCAGGATTAATCTATGTACTTCCAAATAAGACATTACTTTTTTCTCAACTCAGAAGAATAAAGAAGTTTGCAGAAATCATCTTACCTAAGGAGAAATACCAAAATCTTTCTATCGTAGCTGATTTAGGAGGAATATATCCGGGTAAAACATTTCTATTCGGAGATGTCGTCTTAACTACACTAGATGCTTTTGTTTATGGATTACTCGCCAAGAGAACATTTCTTGTTGCCAAAAATGAAAACCTAGGCAAAACTCTTTTTCCAATAGGCAACATTTCTACATCATTTGTTGTTTTTGATGAGGTACAAATGTACCAAGATACTTATTACTATACTCCAAAGATACTGAGAAAAATAATTTCACTTCTAGGCAATTCTGGCATACCCTTATTAATAATGACGGCTACAATGCCTAAGAAACTCCAGGAAGAAATTATGCCAGAGAATATTGATGTCAGAGAGATTCTATGCAATCGGGAAATCAGCAGAGGCGAGATTGTGATTAAAGAAAGAATAAAGTATAATTTGCACGAATTTATTAGGGGAAAATTAACGGATTTACTGGATAATTATGACAGAATACTCATTGTGCAAAATACCGTAAATAGAGCCATAGAAACATACCTATTGCTAACCAGTCAAAAAAGAGAACACAGAGTTGACTTATTACATGCGCGATTGCTTGAGAAAACCCGGAGAGAAAGAGAGGGCAGATTAGAGGATATAAAAGACAAACCAACAAAATTTATACTGATAGCCACTCAAGTAGCAGAATCAGGACTTGATATTGATTTTGATGTACTTCTAACGGAAATAGCTCCTATTGATGGATTAATACAGAGAATAGGGCGCGTTGCTAGGAGAAAACAAAGGGGTCATGCGTACATTTTTTCTCCCTCATCACATCATCCATACCCTCGTAAAATATTAGAGAAAACACTAAAGGTAATTGTCGATGAAAGAAAGAGACTTGAGAAAGCAATTAGGAGAATAGACGAAACTGAAAGATTATTAGATATGGTATACGATCGTGTACCTCCCGTTCCAGACGGGCTTAAACGATTCTTAGACACTACAATTAATGCACTAAATTCATTATCGCCTTTTAAGGATCTCAGAATACTAACTGAGCACGCTCGGGTTAGGCCTGAACTATACTTCTCTGCGCTTTTGATTCGGGACATTCCTTTAGAGGAGCTCATGAATAAAACAAGACTCGAATTAACAATTACCGCAAAGGAGATCAGAGAAAATTATCTAAACATTCAATATAGAGGGGCAAATCTCGAATCCTATCCCTTCCTAAAAATTAATGACTGCGTCTTCGAGATTGATATCTTGGCCACTAATATCGGGGGCTCCCATATTTTACTGAGAATACGACGCCAATACACTGTGTCACCGGGCTGCCTCTATCTTCTAAACCCTGATTATTATGAATATTTTAATGACTATGATTTAGGCATCCGCGTGCGTGATAAAAAATGAAGTGCTCCTATGCTTCTGCGTGTCCTCTCCTAAATTTAGATGCATGTTTTAGGTACCCCGAGTACATAGATTTTAGTAAAAAACGCGGACAAGGATGCTTATTCGCTCACGTATTTAAGGTGTTAGAAATATGGGGTAAACTCCGAATACGCTATATCACGCAACTAAAAAGGATCCTTAAAAAATGCTTAAAACTTGTTCTTACAGAAAGTGAAGTCGATGAATTAGTTAAAATTATGTTAATTTTGCATGACTACGGAAAAGCTGCTAAGGAATATCTAAATGTTTCTAGAGGAATTAGGTATCTTCATGAAATTCTAAGCTCCGTAATTATATTCGACTTACTGAGCAATTTTAATGACACAATAGCTGCCTTACTTGCTTCCACCGTATTGCTACACCATGAGCATAGAGTATACAAAATACTCCGTTATACAGGTTATCGCAAACTTAATGATGTCGTTATACGTGAAATACTAAGAGGCATCTCTACAATAAACGTTGAAGAAAAGGCTAATCAGTCCTTTAAAGTAATTTTAAGGAAAAACGTTAAGAGAATTAATATTGATACAAGTAAGTTTTTAACTACATATACTAGATCTGAATTAGAATGTGTAATGAATCAAATCGCGGAGAAAGTCATTTCACGTCCAATGTCAAGTTGGATAGTTGTAGGCGCACTTAATCATATTCTGATAATTACAGATATACGCGCAGCACATTCATTACGAAGAGACATTAAGGAGGAAATATCAAGATACTTCAGAGTAGTTCTTTACGGAGGTCGTTCTTATATTTAATCTTCCCAAAAAGTGTTGATGTTTGTTATAAATCGAAAACCTATGGTTAATCTCAATGCTGTATGCTTATTCTCCAGCTAGTTGTCCTATTGATTTATTTACTTCAAGGTACATTTGTCCTGTTTTTGATATCTTGGCAAAAAACTTCCTCTCGCGTTTTATTACCCTTATTAATCCCAATCTCTCTAATCTCCTAATAGCTCTGTGAATTGTTGATTTTGATTTCCCGAGTTTTTCTGCAATATCATCCGTATCCAGCTCTACTCCATCATAAAGAACTTCTAATACCGCTAGGTCCGCGTCTCTCACATCTGGTAATGTTAAGGGAGGAAACATCAAATCAACGGGCTCTGTGAGTCCTTCAACACTCATCTTAGTTAATTTAATCCTACCAGGAAATAGATTTCTAGCTATTAATGCTGCTGTATAAGTCATAAGAATAAGGATCCTCATTCCACCACTCACGCAAACAAATATGTCATATCCCTCTGAAATTTTCGAGACTATTAAATTTAGTATGTTTATTACGCCCTCATAGTAATTCCTAATATCTACATATCGCAGGTCTAAACTGACCCCTGGAGCTTTCGAACTGAAAAACTCTCTTAAAGTATTAATCGCTTTCTGCGTCTTTGGGTTTTGCGGTCCAGTGGGGATTACCAAGTAAAAAATATCGCTCTCAACAACTTGTTGCCTGACAGTTAGGTTTACTACTATCTCAGTGTTCCACCCAAAAGTAACGATAAAACATTTAGGCACAACAAAGCACCCGAATTAAAAATGTCAAAACCATGAAATGAAACTCAGATCATTAAAATTATGCCAAGACAAAATACAATTAAAATAGATATGCATTCGCAAAATCTCATCTTAGAGAAATTAAAACCAGGACTATGCATCGAAAAGACTCACATCTTTATATATTCCGCAATAGAAAATATATGTTCAGTACCCCCCTCCCCCAGAATGCAAGAATGAGGACAGGGGGCAAAATTCCGCCATCAGAAACAAAAGATGTCTCCCAGACAAGGGAATTGAAAACTATGATTAGTGATGTCCGGCTACCGATCGTAACTGGCATGAGAAACAAAAGATGTCTCCCAGACAAGGGAATTGAAATTCAGAGACTAGATCTTCGGGTCTCGCAAGCTCTTCGTCTACAGAAACAAAAGATGTCTCCCAGACAAGGG
>JAHKLF010000067.1 GCA_029856615.1 Candidatus Njordarchaeota archaeon | reverse complement strand
TCCAATCGCCACTCATAAAACAATGTATCATTATCAGGATCATTTGCTTCGCAAGTGAAATTAAGCGTTTCTCCTACTACTAAATTCACCGTAGATGATGAAGGCGTAACTGAATAGATTACTGGAGCACGATTATATATTCTAATAGCGATTTTCAATGTCACGGGATCTCCAGGGACGAATACAGATCCCTGCTGAACATTGTAAGTGATTGTTAGATTATAGAAATAAACACCCTTTGTTGCCGTCCTGTTTATGTTTAATCTAAAAGTAAGAGTAAAGGACCCTTGAGGTAATATATCTCCGGTCTGGTTAAACACATCACCACTTTCTACCGGTTGCGCACTAGCTTTTGATACATTTGATTCGGTTAAGTAATCGGTGAATGGATAGTCCAAGTATAGGTATCCGATTACTCCTCGTAAAGTATAACTAGAATTATTTCTTATAACAACTGTGAAAGGCACATTTGTATCACCAGGAGTGGGCTCTATTATGTTATTTGGAGGGGTACCCCAATACGAGTTCTCCAGTATAAACTCAACCGATGGATTTTGCGCATAAGTGCTTATCATGTTCAAAGAGCTAAAACAATACATTATCATTAAAATGGCGAGTATCAGAATTCCTTTTCTATTATACCTATCTAACATCATTCAATCACCATTCCTTTTGACGAGTTCCTCTTTAACGATTACACCATCCCTTATATGGAAAATACGATCAGCGATCGTAGCGACTTCTCTATCATGCGTAACAACAATAATTGTTGTTCCAAATTCTCGGTTCAATTTTCTTAGATAATTCATAATCTCCATTCCCGTTTTAGAATCAAGATTGCCAGTAGGCTCGTCTGCTAGAATTATAGATGGATTATTTATTAAAGCTCTAGCAATCGCGACTCGTTGTTGTTGGCCGCCACTCAAATATTTCGGTTGACGGTGCATCTCTTTTTCTAATCCTACTATCTTCAGTACCTCCTTTGCGCGTTTTATGCGTTCTTTTTTAGGGACTCCCGCTACGATCGCTGGTAATTCCACATTCCTTAGGACACTCGTTCTGTTAATGAGATTATAAGCTTGAAAGATGAATCCTATTTTCTGATTTCTTAAGTAGGCTAGTTCATCGTCATTTAACTGCGATATATCAATTCCATCAATCAGTACTTTTCCGGATGTTGGTCTATCTAAGGCCCCAATAATGTTCAATAATGTCGTTTTTCCTGATCCCGATGGCCCCATAATTGCAACAAATTCTCCTCTTTTTACACGCATTGCTATTCCTCTCAAAGCTTTAATGACGACAGGGCCAAGAATGTAATCTTTCTTAACATCGATTAATTCAACAGCATATTCCGATTTAGATTCTTCTAAAATTATTCTTCGCTTAGAAAATGCTAATGTTTGAAGATTTTTACATAATTTATCAGAAGCAACTATTAGGAGTGCACCAATAAAAATTGAATATGCTGATTCTGTAGCTATATTAATTGTTCCTAAGAGGAATATATTTAGGAGTAAGTAGATCCCCATAACTATCTCTAGTATCGCAGCAAAAACCGCTGGTATGATGAATATTAGCCTATTGATAACTATTAATCCTATAGCTAAAAGGCACATAATGATTATGACTGAGAGATAAAGTTTGATGTTGTTAGCAGAGACTGCAGTATCCATTGGTAAAATATTGAATAGATGGAAGATTCTGATTAATCCCATGAGAGTTAAGAGCATTATCGTTAAATTTCTGTACACTGGTTCATTTCTCAAAGCTAGGGCCCTCTTCGTAACTTCTATGTCATATAAATGTGCATTCATGCACAAAAAAGTATTAAAACTTTTTGTTGTAATATGAAGTTCGAAAGATGAGGTAATTTAAAAAGAGTGCTTTATTGCACAAAATTTATATGACGTTAAAGTCGTTATTTTAGGAATTAGTGTACGTGGGAGATTGTGAGTTAAATGAAAAGGATAATTATAGAAGAGATTCTCAATATACTACAAGAATCCGTTTGGGGAATGACAATTAACGAGATAGCAAAAAAGACGGGAAGGCATAGGAATACCATTTCTAAATATATGGCAGAGTTAGAAAAAATAGGGCTTGTAATCAAACGCAAAATTGGCAAATACACTTTTTGGTTGCCTCATAATATATATATTTATCATCGCAGTAGGGTCGCAGAATTATTCATTAGGAGTGTATTAAAAGTATTACGGACTAATGTTCTAAGAAACGCATATGATCTCTGCGAATTTGGCAGAGCCGTAGCCTATACTATGATGATGGATTCTGAGAAAACTATAGATTTTAGAGCGTTAATGCAACGATCTGGTATTATAAGAGACTTTTTAGGGATTTTTATTCCTACGGTGATTCCGGGGCTGAAATTCAAAGTAAATGAATTCGGAATGGATGATCAAAGTATCACAATAAACGTTGTTTGGAGAGGAAAAAACCGTGATGAGGACGAATTAGTACGGGATTTTACGAGGGGTTACATAATGGGAATCCTAGATTTCTTTAACATTAAATATAGGGAAATTAAAGAGATGAAATGTCAATTTAGAAAGGATGCATGTCTTTGCGGATTTAGAATTCTATTTGATAAACCGCTTAGAGAAGTTTTTAATATTTATTAATAGCATTTTCTTGTGACTATGCTAATACTTTTTATTCGCTATTTTCTAAAAACACTGATTATTAGTACCTCTATTATTGTCATCAATTTCCTTGGGGGTTCAAAAAATGGAAATCATAAGACTCATTGGAGAGGGACGGCACATCACATGGTTTGCTGATTCTTCGCACTTTATCAGCTGGGATGGAAATATTATTCAGTTATGGAGTGTTGAAGGAAATGAGATCGATAGATTTAGGTTTCATAGACTGCACATGATTGAAAGTAATCCAAAACATAGTGCGATTTTGCTAGGAGGGACGATGACTAATGGAGAGCCCGAGGGTATCATGATAAATAATGCTGGTCAAATTATTGGAAGAATTCAACCATACTTTAAGTGGTCTCCAAATGGGGAACATATTGCAGGATTCTTTAAAGATTCTGAAGAAGAAAAGAAAATATGGATATGGAAGCTTTCTTATATGAAACCAGAAAAGGAGAGGGAGATAAAGTTAAAGAAAGCTGTAAGCATAGTATCATGGGGTTTTGAAAGGGATCTCATTTTATTCCTTAATAGAGAGGAAAATAAGGGATATATCTTAGATTTGAACACGGGCAAAATAAAAGAGACTGTTAAAATAAAGGGGATCGTGACACAAATTGTTTGGTCGCCGTATGAAAATCTCATTATGACGGGAAGTAAAGAAGGAGAACTAAAGATGTGGTCTCTGATAATTGATGCGAAAGGAAAAGTTAAGAAAAAGGAAGAATTTCGCAAAAAATTTGAATCCCCAATAATAAGGATATTATGGCGGGCTCCAGAGCGTGTTTTCATTAAAATAGGGAGGGAAATTTATCTCTTAAATACAACAGAGAAAGAACTTATTAAATGCGGAGAAGGAAGAGTTTTTGATGTATCCTTAGATATGAACTACATAGCGATAGGCGAGAAAGGGACTGTAAATATATACGGATTGAAAAGTGGAGAACTTAAAGTGACAATAGAAACGCATGGTGAAGTCAAGGATGTAAAATTCTCCCCTAACAGTCAGTACTTAGTAATCGCATCAACAGATTATACTCTTCGCATATTGGAGAGAATGCAGGATTTCTAGTTCTCTCTTCACAATGAATGATAACTAATATCATATCTTCTAAATCACTATGCTAATAGATTATAAAATCATCAATAAGTTGCTTTTTATACTCTTTGGTATGACAGTCTAAGGCGGAGTATTTTATGCGAGGACAAAAACCATGCGCTCTAAAAATTAGGGAAAATTTCTTGGCTTCATTGGAGCTGAGAGGCGTCACGAATAGAAATATCGGTTTACCGTCAACTTTTAAAATGGGGCAGTATCTTCTATATTATGAGACTAGGGTGAAGTAACTTGTTCGGTATTCATATCTAATGTATTACGCCAACCAGCCTCTTAAACTTCTCTTCAGTCAGTTTGGCTTAACAGTGTAATTATAGAACAGCCTCCATTAGCACAATACGTTTATTAGTATGTATATGTTTTTAAGATAGGTTATCATCTTCTTCTTTTAAGTAATTCTGCTTGGGTGGGATTATGGAGCTTAGAGATTTGGTCAGGGGATTTCTTAAGAAAATAAAACCAAGGATTTCAGATGTAGACGCACTAAAACCAAGTATCGATGCAATACTCAACGTCTTAAAGGAGGACCGAAATATTAATATTGATGAAAAATTGGCGGACCTAGAGGAGAATTTTAATGAGAACAAGATAAAGCTCGTATATGCGGAATCGCAAGATGATGTAATGAACTATTTATCGCAATTAATGAAAAAAGAGAGATTAAGTATTATGATTGATGATTTCTCAGAATTCTACGAAATGAAGCTATACAAATTCTTAATAGATAATAAAATACCGCATGTATACCTCGACCCTACTCTAGAATATGCAAAAAGAAAGTATGATATTGTAAGCCCCGAAAATATATTTAAAGCGATGATAGATATACGCCTCTCAGATTTTACTAAAGGATTTCTTAAAAAAATAAAGGATATCGCGTATAAATCCTACATGGGAATAAGCGGAGCTATTGCTATTGCAGCAAACATGGGGTCAATATTCCTCCTAGATATGAATGGATTAAGCGGATTAGCGGCCACTACACCTCATAAGCATATTGTGGTTACGGGACTAGACAAAGTTTTTTATGATTTCTTTTCTGCTTTTAAAGTGGCTGTGAATATGAGACGTATAATAGATAAAGAGGGGGGGTCCAATCTTTACGTAATTAGTAACCCTTCTAGAACTGGAGACATCGAAAAAATCGTCATATACGGAGCCCATGGTCCAAGAGAGCTAACAGTTATTCTTTTAGATAATGGGAGACGAGGGTTATTCAGTGAAAACATATGGCGAGAGGTATCTATATGCAATTTCTGCGGTTTATGCGGGCAAATGTATCCATATCTGGAGGTGTTATCGAAATATCTCAATTTATCAACTTATCTATTTCCGCAATTAATTATTTTAATAAATGGGGCTTATGCTGGTGATCTAGAGACATTATCAAGAATAGCTGCATTTCTGGAGATTTTTAAGAGAGATTTTAAGTGCCCATTCGATGCAGTGAGGCAGACAATAATCTACGATATCTTAAAGAAACTATATGCGCTCGGAGTATCGCGTGAAAAAGCTGAGGAAATCGCGGAGGAAAGTCGAATCTTAATAGAAGGGTGAGTTATATTGAGCGTTGAACCTGCCGATTACTTACCAGAAATTCTTCTCCTCATTAGAGATTTTGTAATGAAAACGAGGCATCCATTAGGAATGAATACCAAACAATGTGATTGGTGTCGTGAAGTCTCTGACAAGGTCTCAGAAGAATCTAGAACGCTTATCTATGGGGGTTGTTTATACAATGTAATGGGATTTACACACAAATTATCATCAGTTCTAGGAATTATTATGAAAGAGCCTACAAAGGAAGCGAGATTAAAGATATTAAGAAGATTGCGATTTCTTAGTTCAATAAGCAGAAAAATACTTAAGGAATCTAGAGAATATACGGGAATTCCTGTTATGGCATTAGAAATATTAGATAAGTTAGGGTACGAAGTACGCTGTTTGAATGAAGAGCCTTATAGTGGTGCATTGTTGTACGATCTAGGATTCTGGAATGAATTAAAGGAATATGGTTCATGGTTGACTCAATTCTTCAAAGAAAGAGGTGTTGAGAGAATAATAGTACTAGATCCGCATACGTATGACTTATTTGCTCATGTATATCCTGAAATGATGAGCGACTTCGATTTTGAAATAATTAATTTCATTGACATTATCCTAGAAGAGGTTAAAACCGGAAAATTATCCTTGAGCTTGAATGAAAAAACTATTGTGACTTATCATGACCCTTGCCATTATTCTAGGTCTCCTCATAGGCGAATAATTGATGAACCACGAGAAATATTGAATAGCATAGAAGGCGTTGAATTAAGGGAGCCCTCAAATACTAAGAATTTATCTGAGTGTTGTGGAGGTCCTCTCGAATTCATTTTCCCGTTCTTATCAGAAGAAGTGGCAAAAATGAGGTTTAACGAATTAATGAATACTGGTGCAAAGTATATAGTGACAGCTTGTCCAATATGCCAGCTAAATTTCTATAGAGCTGCAAAGAAACATAAAGAATCGAAAATAATTGATATCATAGAATTAGTATATCATGGAATGAGGCGATGGCGTTGAAAGGGGAATTCAAACGTATATGGGGGAGATATGCAGCGGAAATGCGGACAGCTATAAAAGATAAAACATTTAGGACTGGGGTTAGTAGGGCTACGAAATCGTACGAAGAGGGAATCACACCGCTTTTAGAAAGGTTTAAGGAGTCTTCCACCCTGGCTGAGGAAGTAAGGCGAATAAAGGAAAAGGCGATAGAGAATATAGAGGACCTAATAAAAATGGCGGAACGTAGCTTTACAGAGAAAGGAATAAAAGTTTATCTAGCTAAAGATGCTGATGAGGCTAAACAAATAATAGGCAAAATAGTTGGTTCTGGAAAAATAATTGTAAAGAGCAAAAGTATAACTACGGAGGAAATTCATTTAAGAGAATATCTCATAGAGCAAGGAAATGAGGTATGGGAGACGGATTTAGGAGAATTTATAATCCAAATAGCTAAGGAAAGGCCAATGCATCTGGTAACACCGGCAATGCATGTTCCTAGAGAGCGAGTTGCGCGACTGTTAAAGGAATTATTTAAGAGAAGTTATGATCCGAATGACATACCAGAACTTGTAAAGGCTGTCAGTGATTTTCTCAGAGAAAAATATTTTACCGCGGACGTAGGAATAATTGGTGCAAATGCTATAGCTGCTAAAGATGGCTGTGTAGTATTAATTCACAATGAGGGAAACATTAGAATGGTCACTTGTATTCCTAATAAATTGATTATTGTTGCTGGCATAGAGAAAATTGTGCCAACTTTAGAAGATGCTTTTAAGGTTGTATATATAACGGCGCGTTATGCAGAATATAAAGTTGCAGGGTATTTCGACGTAATAGCAGGACCAAAGACGATTTCTCTTCCAAGTGGTGAAAGAGTTTCATCTGTAGGTCCTTCGGAGATTCATCTAATCCTGCTAGATAATGGGCGATCAAGAATGATTAATGATCCTTTATTTAAAGAAGCTGCTTACTGTTTACGATGTGGTGCTTGTATGTATTCTTGTCCAGTCTTTAAAATTACTGCGGGGAAGTTTGGTGGTCCAGTATACATGGGTGGAATAGGAGTTATATGGACATACTTTGTGCATGGACCAGAATACGCTATACCAGGAGCATATAGTTGCTTAATTGATGGGCGGTGTTATGAGCGGTGTCCAATGAAAATAGATACTCCTAGGATGATTAAGGAATTAAGAGCGCGGTATGCTTCGGGAGAAGCATTTCGAGGATAATAATATTTTAGTTTTGGGATAAAAATGAGCGAAGTTGTACCTGACGTAATAATAGATCTAGTAGGGGG
>JAHKLF010000066.1 GCA_029856615.1 Candidatus Njordarchaeota archaeon | reverse complement strand
GAATCTTCTTCGTGAGAAAAGAGCTAGGAGCGCTGAGGTCTTAGAATTCCTTTACAATGAATTAGGTGTCGAAGGTTATGTATACGGTTCAGTAGCGCGCGGTGATGTTCATCAGAATAGTGATATAGATATTATAATATTTAGACCTCCAAAGCTCTATCTCCTCGAATACGCTATAGAAAATCATTTTGGCAGAATTTATGCTAGAGAGATTGTTCAGGCGACTCCTTGGCATGCAATAAAGGCGCACATTTATCTCGACCCATTGACAATAATTTCATTTCCATTAATTCCATTTACGCGTCTTGAATACGAATTCTATAAATTTGGAGGGCTGTTAGACTATCCATCTGTCAAGGATTATAAAAAGAGAGTTCCAGGAGTAGATAAGCGGCTTGTTCTCATCATTCCTACAAATCGAGGGCATAAAGAACTATCGATAATAGGTTATGAGTCATATACGTCAAAATTACTAGGAGTATCGATCGATATAGTCAATGAGAGAATAGCTGTTCTGACAAAAAGGGATGAGAGGGGTAGAACGGGAGTTTTTCTGAAACGAAGTTTGGCTCCTGATGAATCGTTTGAGAGTGTTCTTAGAGAGCTAGAAAGTCGGAACCCCGCGGTGAGAAGAATAATTAAGATGAGAGGTTTAATTATATAATATTATAACGACGAACGACAATACGTGTTATTAAACACTAATTATGCGTAAATTATGATGGGGGATAAAATGTTACTAGGTATCGTAGGTAAACCGAATTCTGGAAAAACAACATTCTTTAATGCAGCCACCTCTGGTAATGCTAAAGTGGCAGATTATCCGTTTACGACAATTGAACCAAATATAGGAGTAGCATTCGTGACACAGGAGTGCGTCTGTAAGGAGTTCGGAGTAATTGATAATCCTAAAAATTCCTTATGTATTGAGGGAATTAGACATATCCCAGTTAAAATTATTGATGTAGCGGGGCTCGTTCCGGATGCATGGAGAGGAAGAGGCTTAGGAAATAAATTTCTTGATGATCTTCGACAAGCTGATGTATTAATACATGTTGTAGACGCGTCTGGATCATTTGATGCGGATGGTAAACCCTTAGGGAGACCTGGTATGTGGGATCCACTTAAGGATATTAGGTTTCTGGAAGAGGAAATTAGTAGATGGTTATATCAAATTTTAAAACGAGACTGGGATAAGTGGGCTAGGAGAATAGAGACTGAGAGGCTAGATTTCTTTGAAATAATTGCTCAGAGACTCTCTGGACTCTCAATTACTGAGGAACATATAAGGAGAACGATAGAGTCCTTGGCGCTAGATCCAGAAAGGCCCAGAAGCTGGAATGACGAGGATCTATATTCATTCGCTAAGAAACTTCGTGAGATTTCAAAACCAATAGTTATCGTTGCAAATAAAATCGACATACCTAAAGCGGAGGAAAATTTTGAGAGAATGCGAGAAGCAGGTATTAATGCTATTCCAGCATCAGCTCTTGCAGAGCTCGCTTTGATTAGATTCTCAGAGAGGGGCATCATAAAATACGTGAGAGGAAGCGAGTCTTTTGAGATTCTCCGTCCAGAAAAATTAAGCTCTCGCGAGAAGTTGTTATTAGAAAAAATAGAAGAGTTGCTCCAAAAATGGAAAAGCACAGGAGTGCAGATAGCACTTAATAAAGCCGTTTTTGAGGTAGCAGAAATGATTGCAGTATATCCAGTAGAGGATATAAATCGCCTAAGTGATAAAAAAGGAAATGTACTTCCAGATGTTTTCCTAGTTAAAAAAGGAACTACTGCCCGAGATTTCGCAGCACTAATTCATACTGATTTAGCAAAAACATTTCTTTATGCAATAGATGTTAGAACAAGGAAAAAATTAGCAGAGGACTATATTCTTAAAGATAGGGATGTAATAAAAATCGTTGCCGCGGGCGCGAGAGGCTAGATATTTATGTGAATTGAGCTGCCAATTTCGGATAAAACTCCTCAAATTTATGGATTTCAATGCGATGGTCGATTCCTAATTTATGTGATGCACGACGTAAGGCTTCCTTAGCTATATCTAAACCATTCTTATATACCCAGATTTCAATGACTATTTGATTAATATTCACGATGGCTGCGCGATCGACGGGTTTCCCAAAGGCTAAACGCATGCCTTGCTGGATACGATCAGCTCCTGCAATTCCCAAAAATTTTGTTTCTCTTAGAATATGGTGAGGATAAGGGCGTATTCTCATAAAGTAATTTCCTCTGCCTAATTTCTTAGTGAGATACCTGTTAGCAGCAACTCTGGCTGCTTCTAAAGCTCTATCTAAAATCATTACTCTTTGTTCAGATATTAATAATAATACGTAATCGTATTTTGCATTCGGTTTTCCGATCTCAAATATTCTTAATTTGGGTTGAGGTATTGACTTTATGTACTCTTTCCTTGTATAAGGTTTCTTTGGTGCTTTTTTGTAACAATAGGCAGGTCTCTTAGTCGGCATTTTTCTTACCTCATGATTCAATAATAGGTCATGATTAGATTATACCATTCCTAACAATCTTTTTTAAATCTCACTGTGGAGGTATTCAACTGAAATATGATCTCAGACTGCCCATCGGCGCTCATTAGGATCGCATAAGGCCGAATTCATCATCGATTTCTACACGAATTTAAAGGTTAAATAAATTTCTCATATCATCATTTTTAGATAAATTTTTTCACGCGTGCTAGTCTTGGAAATGGTAAAGTATCTCGTATATGACTTAGTTTCAATATCCACCACAATAGACGTTCTATACCTAACCCAAATCCACTATGCGGAACACTACCGTATCTTCTTAAATCTAAATACCACTGATAGTCCTTGGGATCAAAACCTTCCTCTCTAATACGGTCTATTAGTACATTGACATCATCTTCTCTTTCACTTCCACCAATAATTTCGCCATATCCCTCCGGTGCTAGTAGATCAGCCGAAAGACTTACTTCTGGTCTATTACTGTCCAGTTTTACATAAAATGCCTTGAGATGAGCAGGGAAATGTGTTAAAAAGAAGAATTGCTCTATTTCCTCGGAAAGCACTTTTTCCTCATCTGCTCCTATGTCATCTCCCCATTTTATATCAAAATTCTTGGATTGAAGAATCTCTATAGCCTCGTCATATGTTATTCTTTCGAATGGCGCTTTTACATTCTCTAAAGGTTCTATATCGCCTCTGAATTCTAGTATTAAACTCCGTGTTAAATCATTCTCTAAAAGACCTCTGATGATATACTCTATCAATTCTTCTTGTACGCGTAAGTTATCCTCAAATCTATACCAAGCAGCCTCAGCTTCTAGATGCCAGTATTCAGCAAGGTGTCTTCTTGTTCGTGATTTTTCAGCTCTAAAAGAGGGAGTAAGAGACCATACTTTCCCTAAGGAAAATATCATGACTTCTAAGTAAAGCTGTGCAGACTGAGATAAGTAAGCCTTTGAATCATCGAAGTATTTTACTTCAAAAAGTGTTGCTCCCCCCTCACATGCTGTGGAGACTAGAATCGGAGGAGAAACTTCATGCCATTCGTTTCTCTGGAAGTATTCTCGCGCCAATTTTAATAAATATTCTCTGACTATCCATATCTTAGTAAAGCGCGGAGATCTAATAGCTAAATGACGCCAACGCATAAGTACTTCTGGAGGTTGTTCTTTTTTACCTAGGGGGTATGGAGAGACGGCTATATGTTGTATTAAAACTTCTCTAACTTTGACTTCCTTACCGCCAGGTGCTCGCGGATTAGCTATCATTTCTCCATATATGATGACTGAACTCTCTTGAGTAATTTTCTTGACTCTCTCCCAAGTTTTAGATCCGACATCGCTTTTCTTAATGACACATTGAAGAATTCTCCAAGGTTCACTCATTGACCTTACGTCGAGAAATGCAATATTTCCATGCTCTCTTTTCTTGATAACCCAACCTCTAATTTCTACTAGCGATTTTCCAAGTTCATCACCTCTTATTTGAATAATTTTCTGCTAAAAAAGTAAGAATAAAAATTTATCTTGCAAATCATATGAATAAATGGGAATCTTTCCACGGAATGAGTATATTATTTCTACTATACCACTATACCTAATAAATTAATAGCTGAGTAAAGATTCTCATTTTTGAGACATAACAAAATTATGAACAAACGTGAGGGAGATGTTTATCGAAGTTAGTTGGTTGGGACGCGGCGGTCAAGGAGCCGTAACGGCGTCTAGACTACTCGCTAGAGCACTTGCTAAGGAGGGAATGTGGGCTCAAGCCATCGTTTTCTTCGGAGCGGAAAGGAGAGGGGCGCCTGTGTTTGCTTATAATAGAATTTCAGATAAACCAATAAAGTACCATCATTTCGTGTATAAAGCCGATGTTATGGTTGTTTTCGAGCAGACTCTTCTTGATTTAACGGATGGTTATAAGAGACTCAAAGATGATGCGATGATAATAATTAACTATGCTGGTGATATTACGAAATCAAGATTAAGAATGAATACCTATAAAATTGCAAAAGTGGATGCAACGTCAATTGTTCTTGATTTAGGATTACTTGTAGCAGGGATTCCTGTGATTAATACTGCAATGGTCGGTGCTTTCGCGCGCGCAATGGGTATGCCCTCTATCGATTCTATCGTAACCGCAATTCTAGAAACATGGCCAGGTAAAATAGGAGAACTAAATGCTGAAGCAGCTAAGCGCGCTTATAATGAGACAGAAATTATAAAAAAATGAAGGTGATTATGATGAGTAAATCCGAGGAACATTTGTTATTACCAATATCTCATCCAACTAAAGGAGCTGGTGGTAAAACGGGTACATGGAGAGTTTTTAAACCTGTAATAATTGAAGAAAAATGCATCAAATGCATGATGTGTTGGATGTATTGTCCAGATGCCGCAATAGAGGTATCAAGTAGACAAGAAGTCCCAAGGGTGAATTACGACTACTGTAAAGGATGCCTAATCTGTTATGAGGTGTGCCCAGTTAAAGCAATAAGAAAGGAGAGGGAGGTGTAAAGGAATGGCGATTTATGATGTTATAACGGGGAACGATGCTGCAGCTTGGGGTGCAAGATTGAGTAAGGTAGAGGTAATAGCGGCGTATCCGATTACTCCTCAGACTACAATTGTTGAGAAACTTGCAGAATGGGTAGAGAAGGGAGAGCTTAATGCGAAGTTCATCGCCGTGGAATCAGAGCATTCTGCAATGGCTGCTGTAATAGGTGCATCAGCTGCGGGTGTGCGTGCATTTACCGCTACTTCTAGTCAAGGGTTACTATACATGATCGAGATGGTATCTTGGGCTGTAGGAGCACGTACGCCCGTTGTAATGGCTATCGTTAATAGAGCACTTGGTCCTCCATGGAATATATGGTCAGAACATACTGATGCTTTAATGACACGGGATACTGGATGGATTCAATTTTGGGCTGCAAATAATCAAGAAGTTATGGACTCTATTATTCAAGCCTACAGAGTAGCCGAGGATAAGAAAGTCCTATTACCTGCTATGGTTATGCTGGGCGGCTTTGTGCTGAGTCATACAGCAATGCCAGTTAAGATACATGATCAGAATAAGGTTGATCAGTATCTCTCACCATACGAACCTCCGCATTATGTTTTAAATCCGAAGATATCAGAAGCCTTTGCATATGGGAATATTCTATTCCCATGGGATTATGCTAAGGTCAGATTATCCATAGAGAAGGCGATGAGAAACGCTGTCGATGTGATTAAGAGAGCAGCTAAAGAGTTCCACGAGATATTTGGAATTTGGCATGGAGATTTAATAAAAGAAGTAAATACGGATGATGCAGAGATAGTAATCTTTGCACTGGGAGCTGTTGCTGAACAGGCTGAGGCAACATTAGAAGTCTTAAGACGAAATGGAATAAAAGTAGGGGTGGCTAAAATACGCGTGTTTAGACCTTTCCCAAAAGAAGAAATAGCAAAAATAGCCGATAAAGCGTCTCACGTGATAGTTATTGACAGAGATATATCTTTTGGATGGGATGGTATATTAGCGGGAGAGGTCAAAGCGACATTACATGAATACAAAGTTGATACTCCTGTTACTACGAAAATCATGGGAATTGGGGGGGATGATATTCTACCTGAGCATATAGAAAAAGCAGTCAAAGAGGTTATAAAGAAATAATATGTGAGGTGAAAAAAATGCCTAAAACGATTTTAGATGAATTAATAGAAGCTGGCGAATATCTCTTACCAGGACATACAGCATGCCCAGGATGCGGCTCCGTAATTGCTTTGAGACACGTATTAAAAGCGTTGGGTAAGGATACAATTTTAGTAATTCCCGCTAGCTGTTCAAGTGTTTATCAAGCAATTTATCCAAAAGTATCGATAAATGTCATGATTTACAATGTAGCTTTTGCATCGGCAGCGGCTGTTGCATCCGGAATATCCCAAGCATTAGAAAGGAAGGGATTCGAGGATGTAAATGTAGTGGTATGGGGCGGGGATGGTGGCCTAATTGATATAGGAGCAGCATCAGTAAGCGGAGCTGCTGAAAGAAATGAAAATATCTTTGTTATTTGCTATGACAATGAAGCTTATATGAACACTGGTATACAGAGATCCGGAAGCACTCCTCCTGGTGCTAGAACAACAACAACACCAATAGGGAAGATAGTAGGTTTCAAGAAGCCCATGGCCTATATAATGCTTATGCATGGGGTACCGTATGTAGCTACCGCTAATGTGGCTTATCCTACGGATCTCTATGAGAAAGTTAAGAAGGCTAAATCGATAAAAGGATTCAAGTTCATACATATTTTCACTCCATGTCCACCAGGGTGGCGTTTTGATGATTCAAAGACGATTGAAGTTGCTCGTTTAGCTGTAGAGACGGGATATTGGATTCTATGGCAAGCGGAATATCGACATGGAAGAATACATTTTGAACTATCCCCACCATCCAGACCCTATCTAGACGCATCAAAGAGAAAGCCGATAGAGGAATTTCTGAAATTCCAAGGACGTTTCAGTAAAATAACTGAGGAATCTGTTAAGAAATTAAGGGAATGGATAGAATATCAGTGGAGCATTGCAAAAAGGTTCCTAGATATGTCTGCTCAAAAATAGGGAAATTGATAATTTATGTCCTAAAAATTTAACATTAAGTATTAATTTTTTTAATATTTGATACTAGAATTTATAAATTCATAATTTTTTCATTACCTATAGCTAACATTATTTCTTTCAACCTATTTCTCATAGTAGATTCCGTTATAGCCGCAATACTAGCAACGCGTCTTTGACTACGTTTTTCCCCTAATAATAATGCTGCGTAATAAACAGCTGCTGCAGCAACACTTAGCGAGTCTCTGCCGATGATTTGATTTCGCTTCTTCGCTTGTTTTATAAGTTTTATTGCTAGTTCTATACATTTACCGGATAGACCGAGTTCTCTGCCAAACGAAATTACGTATTTTTCAGCACTAAGCGGTTCTATGTAAATATTTAGCGTCTCCTTTAAGTTCTTGTAGGCTCTATAGAATTCCTTTTTATTTATCCCCAAAACACGTAAGATTCTATCAAGGGGTTTAGGGTACCCCAATTTTCTGGAAGCTATAAAGAGAGCAGCAGAAGCGAAAATTGGTAAATTTTTTTCTCTGATTTTT
>JAHKLF010000065.1 GCA_029856615.1 Candidatus Njordarchaeota archaeon | reverse complement strand
TTTGGTCCACTAGATCTCTACGATTACTATTACGAGCACAAACGGCAACAAATTGAAGCAATGCGGAATGCTTATCAAGTCATAAAGGAAGTACATGATGAATACGCAGAGTTAAGCGGTAGGCGTTATGGAGATGGCTTACTTGTACCATATATGCTTGATGATGCCGAGATAGCCGTAATTGTTATGGGTAGCGCAGCGGGTACGATGAGATACGTAATTGACGAAATGCGTGAAGAGGGTATAAAAATAGGCTTATTAAGAGTGCGTTCTTTTAGGCCATTTCCATTCAAAGACATTGCTGAGCGTTTAAGGAATGTCAAGGTAGTAGGCGTCTTTGATAGAGCTCAAGACCAAGGGATGATGGGCGGCCCCTTATTCCTTGAAATAAGAGCCGCATTATATGACCTAGAGAATAGACCCAGGGTAGTCAATTATGTATTTGGACTCGGAGGGAGAGATGCGCCTCCGGAGATGTTTAGGAGGGCTTTTGATGAATTAGTAGCGATTTATAAGGGCGAGATGAAGCCATTTGTAAAGAAATATATAGGTGTAAGGGAATGAGGTGAGATATATGGCGAAAACTGCTGAAAGATGGGTTCCGACTCCAATTGAAATTGCAAAGAAGCCAGATTATATTTTGTCTGGTCATAGAATGTGTGCTGGATGCGCGGCACCAGTTATAGTCAAATTAACGTTAAAAGCATTGCCAGATCCAGAGAATGTGATTCTCGTGAATGCTACGGGATGTCTTGAGGTAGCTACTACGATATTCCCCTATACAGCATGGCGAAGACCATGGATTCATAATGCTTTTGAGAATGCTGCAGCTACAGCATCGGGAATTGAAGCAGCCTTTAAATCCATGAAAAGAAAAGGTGTGTGGAAGGATGAATTACCCACCGTAGTAGTTTTTGGGGGAGACGGTGGAACCGTAGATATCGGATTACAAGCTTTAAGTGGTGCTGTTGAGAGAGGACATAAATTCATATATGTGCTGTATGATAATGAGGCATACATGAATACAGGTATTCAACGTTCTGGAGCTACACCATATGCGGCTGCAACTACAACATGTCCCGCAGGAAAAGTTATTCCTGGGAAACCCGAATGGAAAAAGCCCATTGGTTATATCATTGCTTCGCATCTTAATGCCTATGTAGCGACTACGAATCCCTTCTATTGGCAAGACTTTGTTATTAAGGTCCGCAAGGCTGCTGAATATGAGGGGCCCGCATTTATTCACGCTATTTCTGCATGTGATCGTGGTTGGCGGTTTGATCCTTCACTAACTATGAAGGTATCAAAATTAGCCACAGACACTTGTCTACATCCATTATGGGAGTTTGATCCAGAGACTAGAGAATATAAAATAACTGGCCAGAGTCTCTATTTAGCTAAAAATCCGGACAAAATAGTTCCCATTGAGGAATATCTCAAGCTTCAGGGAAGGTTTGCTCACTTATTTAGGCCAGTTAAACGCAATGATATAATAAAATATATTCAAGATAAAGTCATGCAAGAGTGGAAATATTTATTAAAGCTAGCTGGATTTGAAGCTTAAAGTCTTTTTTAATTTTTTTATACAATATTTCTTTCTCTTAAATAAAAGGCTATTTTTTCTATCTCCTCGACAGTTAGTTGGCGTATTCGCTTTTCAAGGTTAATATTTTTCTCAATATAAGATAAGAGCGATCGCCAGTTTGAAGTATTGACCTTCAAGTAATCTCTTAAAACTCTTCTTACTTTTTTATTCGGAGCTATAAAAAGGATATTAGTTACCTTCTCAAACGTACCAAAATCTATGAGATGCTCAGAACTAATTGGCCAAATTTTTATGAGCACAGAGTCAACTTCAGGTCGAGGGAAGAAATACTTTCTGGGAATTTTTTGAATGATTTTTCCCTTTGCAAAATACCGGAAAGCAGCGGATATACGACCCCAATGCTTGCTTCCTGGTTTAGCAAAAAGTCTCTTAATGTATTCTTGCTGCAGAATCATTACAGCGATTCTAAAATTTTCCTTTGAGAAACATTCGCGTAAAATCTTGATTATGAGAGGCGATATCACATGGTAGGGTGGATTAGATATTATAGCTGTAATTTCTTCGGGAAAAGGAATTTGTAATGCATCAGCGACTATAAGTTTTATCTTTCCCTTATCGATCTCTGACGATAATCGCCATTCAAAAACTCTAGCAATTAAAGGATCAATTTCTATTGCATAGACCATTTTTGCATACTTTGCAATTTCTTCCGTTAAAAATCCAAATCCAGCGCCAATATCTAGAACAATATCGTTATCATTAAGTTCAGCTACACGAACCTCTTTTGACAAAATCTTCCTAGATAATAAGAAATGCTGTCCTCTACTGGGATTTAGTTTAACTCCAAATAAAGAGCAAAGATGCTCTATTTCATATCTAATGCTCAATTTCATGACACCGTATTAAGGTTTCAGGAAGTAGTTTCTCATCATCTTTGCTCAGATGGTGGCGATATCATCATAAACCCATAATATGAAAAAAATGCTCTTTAGGATAAATTAATGCACGGTATTATTTCAAAAAGTATTAATTAACAATAGTCGGTTATTCCTTAACGCCATATGCCCCTCTAAGAGGTACAAATCTAACATCTTCAAGGTATTCGATCTTAATGTCCTCAGCATTAGGTCCGAGTTTTCTTGCGCGAATAAGTCTCTGCCAAAAACCTGTTCCTAGAGGCATAATGAGTCTGCCCCCTACTTTTAATTGTTTCAATAGAGGAGGAGGAATTTTATCACCAGCGGCTGTTATGATGATGGCATCAAATTTCCTATATTTTTCGGGCCAACCTAATGTACCATCTCCGAGCCTTACATCAACGCATTTGGTATAGCATAATCTCTCAAGGTTTTCTTTTCCCATTTTATACAATTTTTCCGAGATTTCTATTGTACATACAGGCTTATTGTTTGAGCACGCTAATATGGTACCCTCATGACTCTTAGGGCATACGATTTCGGCTATCAAGGCCGCTTGATAGCCGCTACCAGTGCCAACCTCTAGCACTTCATCCCCGAGTTTTAACTCCGCATATTCGCAGAGTAATAGTGACATGCTAATGGCGGATATTGTAGCTCCGTCCACCAATGGTAGTGGTTCATCAACGTAAGCGTATTTGATGTATTGCGGTAAAACAAAGAATTCTCGCGGTACTCGTAAGAAAGCCTCCAAAATGCGATCTGAGACTAATCTCACGCGTTTAAAGAATTCATATAGATCCATTTTCATTCTCTTAATTTTATCATACAGTCTCTTGTCGATTGATGGAAGAGGTTTGCAATTCTCTCTTACTTCTCTTGGCACCATTTTAACCTTTTGTGTAACTCTTAATGAATATTCTTAAATTATTAATATAACAACACAACTTTAGATTAAGATTCATTTTTTAATAAATCTGGTACTTCTGAACTTTTAAGGTGTTATCTTTGTCTGATACTGAACGCGAGAGTAAAAAGAAGGAGGAAAGAAAGACATTAGAAGAGGAAATTGTGGAAAGTCTATTAGCTGGAGTTCGCTTAGCTGAACGAGAGAGGCTAGAGGAAAAAGAAAGAGTTGTTATTAAGGCGGATTCTCTCGAATTTGAGGAAGGATTTAAACCAGCTGTTCCGGGAGAAGAAATAGAATCCTTTGACGCACTCATTCAAGAGAGTATTAATAAAGTGATAGATGAGGTCTCATCGACACTATCATCTTTTCAGGAAGATTTTAAAAACGCGTTAAAAAAGCAAATTTCAGAATTAAGGACGGGAATAAGAGAACTAGGAAGAGACATTGCACGTGCTTTTGCTGAAAAATTAAGACTAAAGTATATGGAAAGGCACTTAAAGAGGCTATATGAAGATGTGACCGAGAGAGTATTAGCGCAACGGGAAAGAGAGATCATGAAAAATGTATTAGAAACAATGTTGCCAATATACTCAAGTGTAAATGAAAGATTAAAAGTCCTCCATAAGTCTCTCGAAGAAATACGAAAAATGTATAGCGATTGGATTTCTGGATATACATCTCTTATGTCTGAGGAAGCTCACAGAACACGCGAGGAAACAGAAAAGCTTTTTGAAGAAAATAGAGAACTCAAAAAAGAGATCACAAACTTACAAGAGAGGATAAAATTACTTGAAAATCAACTAAAGGAAAAAGCTACTATTGCGATAAAACCCGAGGAAGTTAAAAAACTGGAAGAAGAATTGGTAAATACAAGGAAGGTTCTCGAAAGTAAAGAAGCAAAATTAAGAGAATTAGAAGAGAAGTATAATGAATTGCTTAAGCGTCACGAAGATCTCAAGAACATAAAAGAATCTCTTGAAAAAGAGCGCGAGCATCTTATTATTGAGCTAGATAGCATTAGAAAAGAATACGAGACTAAATTACAAGAGAAGGAGAACGAAATTGCGAAATTACGAGAGGAGCTAGAAAAATTGCGTAAGTTTAAGGAGGAATTTGACGCTATAAAAGAAGAGTATGACAAAATGAAGAGTGAGTATGATAAACTATTAAAACTACTTGACGAGAGAGATGCGAAAATAAAAGAACTAGAAGCGCGCATCGAAGTACTGAGATCAGAAATACCAAAGTTAGAGGAAGTTAAAGCATCGTATGTTAAGGCAATTAAAGAAAGAGATGAGAGAATAAGAGAATTAGAGGCAAGATTAGAGGAATTAAGTGGTATTAAAAACGTTTTAGATGAATGGATTAAAGAACTTAAAACGACAAAAGAAGCTATGACGGTCGAGGAAGAAAGAATTTTAAAGGAAGGTGTTGAGCGAAAATACGAAGAATTATTTAAGACTCTTGTTCGAGAGTTTAAAAGATTGAGAGACGAGCTTTCTGAAAAAACAAAGCAACTATCCGAGCTTTCTTCAGAGAACAAGGTATTAAAGGAAAAAATAGCCTTGCTGGAAGAAGAGGTACGACGTTTAAATAATTTGAAGGATGAATTATCTCAAGAGATTGAGAAAAAATCTGAGCAGATTTTAAGACTTAATAGTGAAAATGAATTACTAAGAAACAGATTAAGTGAAATCACTAATGAACTAGAGAAAGTAAAACCATCCATAGAGGAATTTGAAAAAATCTTGAGTCTTTCTTGGCTTGGAAATGCTTACTTAGTAATTAAAAATGCTAAAACGATATCTTTGGATTCGCTGGCTGCCACACTAGGAGTTAACAAAGCTCAATTAACAAGAGAGCTTTTAAAATTAGTGAGAGCTGGTATCATTAAAATTGAAGGGGATAAGATTATATACAAAGGCCTAAAGGCCTAAATTGTGCCTTTGATATTAGATATATTTAGCACCATGGCTAACGGATTTTTCAAGCAAAAACCAGATTACTGTAATATTTGTGGAGATTATGCATGAAAAAAGAAAGGGCGACTTTCATAATAACTCTCTTGCTATTGCTCATAATGCAATCATTACCTCATACCGTATATTCAGCATGCAGTATTACAGATGATCAAGATTCAAGCAACTTAAGTACTTCCTTTCTTCTTTTACCATTCCAAGGAAATTACCTTGGGAGATTCATTAGAGGAGAAGATATAATCAATATATCCGGATCATTAGTTACAGAGGATGGTACTCCTGTAGAGAATGCCGATATCTATTTGTATCTTAATGCATCTAATGGGAATGATTTCTATTTAGGCACATATAAAACAGACAGTAACGGGCAATTTAATATATCATTTCTTCTTCCCTTAGAAACCCCGGTAGGAAATACGACATTATCCCTTATATTCCCAGGGGACCTCTCACTGGGATTAGCACCAACTTATGCATACTACTGGTTCTTCACGTATGGTTATATTTACGTCAACTTAGAGTTAAATAGAAACGAATTGGCACTATTTGAAAATAATGTCTCCAGTAGGGCATGGGCTTTTTTTGATAATGGCACTAAATTAATGCGAGAAGGTTTGAATTTCTCATTTTATGTCTATCATTACGATGAATTAATCAATAGTGTAACTGTAGAAACAGATGCTAATGGTGATGCTTCTTATGTAATATATTTTGATGAAACAGGCACATATAAGGTGATAGTAGAGTTTAACGTAAGTGAATATAGTAATATTTTATCCTCATGGTTTCTAGCAAGTCAACAGTCGATAGTTAATGGTATAATAACAGGTTTATCAATATCGGACGCTACGCAACTATTTGAAGTATACTTAGCTGTTAAAATAGATTTAATATACGAAGAAACTATAAACAGAACTCTTTATATAGAGCGAAATGGAAGTAAAGTGCGCATTATTGGAAGGTTTCTAAATGCTACTGGATATCCTAAAGAGGAAACATTAAGATTGTTAATAAAAAATGCATCTGATGATTCAATAATACGAGATTTCTTGGTTACTACAAATAGTTCCGGAATATTTGTATACGAATTAGTTATTAATGCAGGTTACGAACTGGGGCTCTACAAAATAACGGCTGAAGATTTAGACGCGGCGACAATTGATATAGTAAGCCCTCTTCTCTTGGGAGTTGTTAGCAGACTTAAATTAGATTTAATGGATGTAATTCCGGATCCTGGAGATATCATCTCTTCAAAAGCGGAGATATATATTAGGGGTAATGTTAGCGACTTGTATGATAGAAAAAGCCTTGCTGGGGTTTCAATTAAGTGTTATATGCATTATATAGATCAGGGAAATGAGATATTGCTTTTATTAAATGAAACGATGTCTGATACACGAGGGATTTATGAGTTTTATATAAAACTGGCTGGGGATATCCCAAATAGAACGATAGATATTATTCTAACAGCAGAATACTCATCATTATACAAGCCAGATTATATAACCATAGAATACGAGGTATACAATTACTACATCTTAGCAGTTAGAGTAAATCAATCCGAATTTGTATGGATAATAGAAGAAAACATGATAATGGCCTTAAGTGAGCCCGTAATTAGAGACATTACTACTCCCTCTATTATATTGCTAAATATATCATTATATGACGACTTTAATAGAAGTACCGAAGGGATACCGATAGTAGTATTGTATAACGATTTAAGTGTTTTTCAAGGAATATTAGAGCCCCGTGTAATGATAACAGTCAATGTGACAGAAGCTGGAGATATTCAAATAATATTTCCATCACTGAATATTTCCGTAACCATATTAGTGGTTATTTATTCACCTCGCGGTGGAGGCGAGTCTTCACCGATAATTAACTATTACATGTTTCTATTGGTTATCCCGATAGTTGTAATGGCCTTTTTGATAATCATAATGAATGTTAGAGTTATTCTAATAAAACGAATTAAATATGGAGAAGAAGGCATTGAGATAATTATTCACAAAATTAGGGAAGCTATAATTAGCGAGAATTACCAGAAATTAGCTTCAATTATTAATACATTTATTCGCCAACTTGCTAAGCAATTAGGTATAATTATTCAGTCATGGATGACATTAAGAGAAATTTTGAGGAATATTAGAAAGGTAAGCAAAATTAGGACGGATTTATATGAGATATTGGATTTCCTTGTCACAATTTATGAGAAAATTTTGTTTGGAAATAAAATTATCTCGAAGGATGATATTAGAAAACTGCTCGAGCTTTTAGAAAAACTCGAAACTAATATCCAGCGTATCCTTAATAAAGGTGTTAGCCGTGGCTAAAAAATATACTCTGCTTAAGTTAATCTTTTGGATAGTCCTTTTACTTACAATATATCCAATTACCGTTGGGAGTTTCGCTCTAAATACTTTATCCCCTCCATTTTCAATATTCAATACACGGAATGATGGATTAAGCAAATTTGCGGGGTTATTAAATGAAAATGGGTATCGAGTGCAGGTTATTTCTTCGTCTCTTAAA
>JAHKLF010000064.1 GCA_029856615.1 Candidatus Njordarchaeota archaeon | reverse complement strand
TGGGAGAATAAAGAAGTCTCCCAGATAAGGGAATTGAAAGCTTGTCGAAGAAGTAACAGGAGGCCTAGAGGCCATAACCAGGAGAATAAAGAAGTCTCCCAGATAAGGGAATTGAAAGATGACAAAAATTGTCTCGAGGAATATGATGCTGAAATCACGAGAATAAAGAAGTCTCCCAGATAAGGGAATTGAAAGATAAACGATATTGATGATTTCACATTCGATTCAATTGGGAGAATAAAGAAGTCTCCCAGATAAGGGAATTGAAAGTTTTATTCGTAGAGAAGAAATTATTCTCTAAATTTCAACTGAGAGACCTCATGCTTTGCTTCATAGTGCGATTAATGTGGCCAGATTTTGTATCGAAATGCTTAAAAAATTCTTGACAAACCTATCAAATATATAATGGAAGTGAGAAATATTCCAAAAACTCTGACGAGAAAAAACATATAAGCCAAAAGAAGCCGTTACAGGCCCGTGGTGTAGAGGCCAAGCATGTCCGCCTTTGGAGCGGACGACGGGGGTTCGAATCCCCCCGGGCCTACCATCCTTTCTTTACTCGTTTAATCCTTTAATGGAGTATAAAATGCTTCGGTGATTCAGTATTTTAGAGAAAAATACTTATGAATAAAATTTGGCTATATCTTAATGCTCTTTCCTTTTTACGCTTACCAGTTATTAGCTTGCGTTGAATCTTTACCAAAAGTCTTTAGTTGTTAGGGGGGATCTTATGGAGATGATCTCGGTTAGGCTCCCCGAATGGATGGTTGAGATGATTAACGAATTAGTAGAGAAGGGAATTTTTACAACGAGGAGTGAATTTATTCGAGAGGCTATAAGGTCTTTTTTGAAAAAGTATATTGAGGAAGAAGAAACATTGATTGAGGATAGTAGGTATAAGAAACTACGTGTATAAATTATATATTAATTTCGACTCGCATTACTCGTAAGGCTACTTTTATAATTTAAATAATTCGAGTAAATTGGTTACAGAGTTAAATTACTACCCTAGGGGGGATGATTGAAACGGCCAGGAGCAGACCCATCAGGGGATGAGCGAGTTCCCCTGGATACTGACCCAGAGTTACTCGAATATATCTATTCCTAGACTTTTAAGGTACTCTTTTCTCTCATCGATGTCCGATTTTCTTAGGATTACGGGATATAGCAGGTTCCCATTCTCATCTATATAGGGTAGGGAAATACCAGTCATTATTATTGTTATTCTTATTTTACCATTCATTTTCCTATCCAGAATTGCTCCCCATTTGAGGGGCTCTTCGTCATCGTTTGTATTTTCGGTCAGAAGAGAAGAAATTGTTTGAATTATCCAATGCGTCTCTTCGAGCGTAATATCCTTTCCAGCCGTGATGTTTAATAATGCGGCCTTAGCTGTTCGTAGGTCTACATCCAATAATGGGTTTAGTAATGCGTTTTCAAGTGCTTCGCGGGCTCTATTTCCACCCGATGCCTCTGCTTCTCCTATACCAATTACTGCTGATCCTCCCACAGATAAAACTTTTCTCACATCTGCGAAATCGACGTTTACTTTGCCGATTCTGGTTACTAGATCTGTTATTCCTATTACCGCTTTTACAAGTACATCATCTATTACTCGAAATGCATCCAATAGAGTCGCTTGAGATGCGAATTGCAAAAGTTTATCGTTTGGTATTATTATAGTTGTATTAGAGGCTTTAATTAGGCGTTTTAAAGCTTGTTCCGCAATTTTCATTTTTCTTCGTCCTTCTGCGGCGAATGGCAGAGTACAGACAGACACTGTTAGTATCCCCATGTTCCTAGCTAATTCTGCAATATAAGGAGCAGCACCGCTTCCTGTTCCTCCTCCAAGTCCACAAGTAATAAATAGTAAATCAGTTCCTCTTAATATTTCTTCTATTTTCTCCTTACTTTCCTCTGCTGCCTTTTCTCCGATTTCTGGGTCGCTTCCTGCTCCATAACCTCGGCAGATTTCTTTTCCAATTAATATTTTTCTGTGCGCTTTTGAGATGAGAAGTTGTCTCGCATCGGTATTAACTGCTATTGCTTCTGCTCTCTGTATTCCCGCTGAAATTAGATTTGTAACGGTATTATTACCCGCGCCACCAATGCCTAGAATCTTTATCTTTGGAATCCTTAGTACGCTATTTATTTCTTCATCCTCCGTATTTTTTTCCTCGTTATTTGTTTTTTCCTCACTTTTTTGCTCTAATTCCGTTAGAGATTCCAAGATTATGTCAAGTTCATCTTTTACCAAATAGGTACACCCGAATTAATAGAATGCACTCAATAGAGTCTGGCCACTTTGTATACTATTAAAAGAGAGATATTATAGAGATGTTAAGATGATTATACGCATGATCCACAAATTCTCACTGAGGAGTAAAGAGCTGAGTTATTCGAGCTTGAGAAATGGACTATGATTTTTTAGGAAAAGAATTAAACAATGCGTTTGAATGATAGAAAAATTTAAATATACAAAGTGACATACATTTATAAACCTTAAACTAGAACATATTTAACTTTTTCGCTTGTGGGTGATACAAATGTCTTATGAGCGTGAATTCATAGAGGAGCTGACTTGTCCTTATTGTGGGTCAAAGGAGATTGAGCTAATAGGTGATGCGTACGTTTGTACTAAATGTGGAAGCGTTGTGAGTGAGGTAATAATTGACTTAAAACCAGAGAGAAGAGAATTTAAGCCCGAGGATAGCCTAAAACGCAGGTATATATCTGCGTCACCGATGGCAATGATAAAACCTGTGGAAACGTTTATCCAGGCTGAAAAGCCTTCACGAATTATCCCTAAAGATGCGAAAACGCGGAATACTATATTTGCAATGTCCATATTAAATGAATTAGCTTCTAGATTACACTTGCCAAGAGCTACTAAGGATACTGTTCTTGAATATTTTAGAAGGTTAAGCAGTAAAAGAGCTATCAGAAGAGAGAGAGTAGCGGCCATTGTGGCTGCTTTGGTGTATCTAGCGAGTAGGTTAACAGGAATTCCTAGACCATTAGATAAGGTTGCGAAAGTTAGTGGTGTGAGGAAGAAGGAGATTTCTAAGGCGTATAGAATGATAAGAGATGAATTAAGAATAGCGGTACCCGTTCCTGATGCTGAAAAGTTTGTAATCAGTTTTGGAAGAGAACTCGGATTAAGCGGCGAGACCATTAATAAAGCTATTGAAATAATTAGAGCAGCTAAGAAGAAGGGTGTATCAATCGGTCGCGACCCTGCTGGAATCGCTGCCGCTGCAATATATATCGCCACTCGCTTGAGCGGCGAGAAGAGAACACAAAAGAAAGTTGCTGAAATAGCTGGTGTAACAGAAGTCACTGTGAGAAATAGATATCGCGAAATAATTAATCTATTGAATTTAAAGGTTGGGGGTTAAGTAATCATCTTCTTTTCCCTTATTTTATTAAATATGCATTATCTGGGCCATCCAATTCTCAATTTGTGTAATCTATGCACTTTATAAAGTGTAATTAAAACACTTTTTATTCCTTTTAGGCCTAAGTGATATGTATTGGATTAATGCTTTAGGTAGATTAATGTGTTTACTTGGATCGATAAAATTGGAGAAATACCAGTTGTATGGCAAAGACCTGATAGCATATCTATTCTTGAGAACAAAGATGCTTTGAAGAGATTCTCTAGATACTGGGCAATTTTACGAAATAAGGCTTTGGCTAAATTCTTAATAGCAAAGTTAATAGAAGTAGACTTTGATCCTACACTTCCAGAGGAGGAATTATGGAAAATTCATGATGAGGCTTTAAAGGAAATGAAAGTATTCATGAGTGAGCATGATGACCAAGAGATCATTAAATCATGGAAGGAGAAGGTGAAGGAGAAAAACTTGCTGTCTCTTAAAAGGGAAATTGCATGGAAAATGCTTAAATCTTGCAGATTCTGCGAATGGCGTTGTGGTGTGGATAGATTTAAGGAACCTAAGGGAGCTTGCCGATTGGATCATAAGGCTTACATCTCGTCAATATTTATTCATATTGGAGAAGAACCAGAATTAGTACCTAGCTACACTATTTTTTTCAGTCATTGTAATTTTAAGTGCGTATTCTGCCAAAATTGGGATATCTCTCAAATACATAATGGTGATCCTGGATCCCCAGAAGTAGTAGCTAGGGTTATCTATCATGAATGGTCCCATGGTAGAATAAGAAATGTTAATTGGGTTGGAGGCGAGCCTACTCCAAATATTCATTTTATATTCGATGTCTTAGTCAGATTAGATGCTAACGTTCCTCAGATATGGAACTCAAATCTGTACAACTCAACTGAAAGTTTAAAGCTTCTAGATGGCGTAATCGACTTATGGTTACCTGATTTCAAATATGGTAATAACGACTGCGCTCTTAGGCTGTCGAAGATACCAAAATACTTTGATATAGTAACCCGGAATTTGAAAATCATAAACAGCAATGGTGACGAAATTTTAATAAGACACCTAGGTTTACCAAATCACATCGAGTGCTGTTCAAAACCTATCCTTGAATGGATAGCTAGAGAAATGGATCTATCAAAAGTTAGGGTTAATGTGATGGGTCAGTATAGGCCAGAGTATAAAGCAAAGCAATATGAGGAAATCGCTAGACCTATTAGAAGGAATGAATGGTTAGAAGCTGTTAATTATGCTAAAAAGCTTGGATTAAGCCTTACTATTTAGATAATGGGACAAAAATGTCGTTAAATAGAATATTCTCGGAGGGAGATTTCGTTCTCCTAATTCCTCTATTTAAAGAGAAGAAAGAAATACGCTATGTCTTTAGACTTAAGAAGGGTTGCTCCTTTCAATGTCAGCATGGAGTAATCAAGCATGATGAAATAATCGGTAAAGTTCCTGGAACTATCGTGAAATCACATTTGGGATATAAGTTCGTAATTCTTCAGCCCTTGTTGCCAGATATAATCAGGAATTATAGTAACTTCTCATGCGCCACGCAAATAATATATCCAAGAGATTGGGGTCTGATTCTTGCTTTTGGAGATATAAAACCAGATGAAAAAATAGTCGAAATAGGTACGGGTTCTGGTGCTTTTTTAGCATTTCTTCTTAATAGGATAGGTGAATCCGGTTGGATTTATTCTTATGAAAAAGTAAAGGAAAGAGTCGAAATCGCAAAGCGTAATTTAGAAGCTATAAATGCACCAAGAAGATATACAATAAAAGTTAAGGATGTAGCGGCCACGGGTATCGATGAAAAGAACGTCGATACAGTCTTTATAGATATACCTGATCCTTGGACCGTACTGAAACACGTTTGGGATGCTCTAAAGCCTGGTGGTAAGGTCATAATTTATGTACCAACCTATAATCAAGTCGAAAAAACATTACGAACATTAATGAAACTTGGATTCGTAGACATTAATATTATAGAAGGATTTATTAGGAAAATACAGGTTAAACCATATGCGGTTAGACCCGAACTTCGGGGGTACTATTTTTCGGCATTTATAATATTCGCCAGAAAAAGCCTCATTACCCCCCTTTGGCTTATCCTAGAGAGTAAAAAAGAAAAATGATCTAATCTATCATCTTATTGGTGAAAAACTTGAGAAAACAAGAAAGTGAACAGAAGATAGCTTTATTCATAAACTTTGAGACTGCAAGAGACCTTCCTACGATTGAAGAGATAATTACAAGAGCAAAAGAATTTGGAAAGATAATAAGTGCTAAAATCTACCTTGAACAAGAAGAAATGGACAATTATCGAGATATGCTTACTGAGATATCCAAGCTAGGAATTGAGCCTATCGTTACAGTATTAGCTAAGGATGTTAGATTAGTAATTGATATGCTCGATGCTGCTTATGATCCAGTGATAGACGCCATTATAGTGTCCCACAATAAAGAAAGTATCCTCCCCGCACTGTTGCATGCTAAATCGTTAAAAAGACTTATCATTATCGCTCCAGGTAGAATACCAAAAAGCTTTAAGACAGTTACCGAAAACGTTATAGAGCTATAATAGATCATGATGATTATCACAAAATATTTAATTGAAAACTACTTTATTCTTCAGTAAGTTTAGGAGGGGTTAGATATGTCTCAAATAAGCCTAGGTACTTGGGAGTCTTTAGTCTTAGGAATGAGATGCAAGGATGGTGTAATATTAGCGGGAACAAAGAAAGTATCTTATGGATATTTGGTTGTATCACAGCAAGCCGGAAGAGCCGTTGATATTTTAGACAACGTTGGTTTTGCTTTTGCGGGGCACGTTGCTGATTTACAAAATTTGTTAAGAACTATCAAAATCGAAATTAATTACTTAAAATATACCTTAGGACGTCCTCTCTCGATATCCGCCATAGCAAATAGACTTGGCCTCATCCTTTACAGTTATAAGCTCTTTCCTTATATTACATTTGCCTTAATAGGGGGAGTAGATAAATATCCAGAAAAACCAAGACTATTTTCTTTAGATCCTGTAGGTTCTGTAATCGAAGAAGAGTATGCAGCATCCGGTATTTCCGCAGAAGTAGCGATTGGACTGCTCGAAGATCGCTACTCGCCAGATATGTCTGTTGATGACGCTAAAGAGCTGGCATTAGATGTCATGAGAGCTGTTGCTAGAAGAGATGTATTAGCTGGGAAATATGTGGATCTCGCTGTAATAACACGGGAGAAAAGCGAACTTCAAACGATAACTTTGAAGATTTAGCTTAAATCTTTCTTAATTCATTTATAATCAACTCACGCAGATCATCTCTTTTGATAATACGCTTTAAGTCTTCTAAAACGCGCTTTGCAGTCTCCTTATCATTATTCTCTATGTGTAATTTAGATAATAGAAGCCCCACTTCAGTGATTTCTCTTTCCCATCCTAAGTCTATGTAAATATTAAACGCTTGTGATAAATAATTCAGCGCAGAACTTATTTTACCTAGCTCATACTCTATTTCTGCTAAAGAAGCTAATGCTTCAGCAATGTATGGTTTAAGATAATCAGTTTGCTCATATGTGCTCGTTTTATCTACAAGTTCTAATGCGTTCTTAATCTTCTCCTCCGCACTTTTAATCCTGTGTTTTATTCTCATAGCTTCTAAATATATTGTTGAAAGAAAACTTAAGTACTCGCTTAGAAGCTTCCCCTCTTCTGCTAAGGACTCATATTCTGCAAGAACTTCATTTAACATATCTCCTGGATCTCTCCCCTCCAAGAGTCTTATTTTGACGATTTCCGCCTTTAAGCGTGCTACATAAGGAAGAATATCGCGTAAGAGACTTTTTTTACTTTGTTTCGCTTCGTTAAGTATATCCATGAGAAAGCGTTCCGCGAACTCCGTATCTTTTATCATTATCGCTAATTGAGTAACTCTAAGTGCAGCGTGAATTTGCTTCTCTACCTTTCGAATATTGCGAATTTTTTTAGCTAACTCTCTGATAATTCTTCGTGCTTCATTCTTCTCTCCCTTTCTAATAAATTCATAAATCGCCGACAATGAGAGAGTAAGAATGTCGTCAGATAATTGATTCATTTTTAACAAACCTTCCGAATAAGCGTTGATACTTAATACTATGAAGTTCGTAATATTTTTCATGAGCGAAACTCAGATCATATCTCAAAGGTTTTTTCCATTATAACGTGAATCCTCCTCGATTTACATCCATATATCTGCACGCGAACTCTACTTTCACTAAATTCCGCAACGGCCCATGTTGGGAAGCCGAGCCCTCCGCTTCCTCCATAGACTCCCGTTCCACTTCCTGGATTTATTATTATAACATCTATGACCTTACGGACATCTGGTGCGTGTGTATGACCAGTTAAAATAACACTAGCTCCGTATCTCCGCGCTACGCCTCTGAGAAGCATTGGTTCTCCGCGTGGATATATTCCCGTACCATGAAATAGAATTATCTTATATTCACCATTTGGAGGCGAAAAAAGCTCTACCTCTGGAAATTTCTCAGCCTCTCCCATGTCCATATTACCTCTTACAACTTTTAATGGGAAATCCTTAAACGGTTC